>JBDUBN010000139.1:0-6805 GCA_040004085.1 Novosphingobium sp. | reverse complement strand
GCCGCGTCTTGCGCCGCCATGATCCGGTCGCAGCCGATGCGGGAAAGGCGGAGCAGGCGCAGCAGTGCTTCCTCGTCATACGTCGCGCCTTCGGCAGTGGCCTGCACTTCGGCGATGTGGCCACCTTCGATCAGCACGAAGTTGGCGTCGGCATCGGCGGACGAATCCTCGATGTAATCAAGGTCAAGCACCGGCACGCCCTTGAAAATGCCGCAGGACACCGCCGCCACCTTGCGCGTCATCGGGTCTTCGCTGATCGTGCCAGCGGCCATCAGCTTGTCGATGGCGATGCGCAGGGCAACCCAAGCGCCGGAAATCGAAGCGGTGCGGGTGCCGCCATCGGCCTGAATGACATCGCAATCGAGCACGATCTGGCGCTCGCCCAGCTTTTTCATGTCGACGACAGAGCGCAGCGAACGCCCGATCAGCCGCTGGATTTCCTGCGTGCGGCCAGATTGCTTGCCCTTGGCCGCTTCCCGGCTGCCGCGCGTGTGGGTGGCGCGGGGGAGCATCGAGTATTCCGCCGTCACCCAGCCTTCGCCCTTGCCGCGCAGGAATGGCGGGATCTTTTCCTCGACGCTGGCGGTGCACAGCACGCGGGTATCGCCGAATGAGACGAGCACCGACCCTTCGGCATGGATGGTAAAATGGGTATCAAACGAAAGAGCGCGCATTTCGTCGGGGGCACGGCCTGAGGGACGCATGGAGTTTCCTTTTGGTGGTTTCGTGGCGCGTTAGCCGCATTGGGCTGTGTTTCAACATTAATTGTGGTTTGGGCGGTAGAACTGCGACATCTGACCTTTAGGAGAGCAAATTGGGCAGCACCTAATATGTCAAATCGCTGCCGTGAGGGCATGGAACTCGACTGGTCTGCGCTTGGGACGTTCATGGTGCAGAATAAGTCTGTGATCGTTTGATTGCTTGAGGCTGCCCGCCTTTTAGGCCACCATCGGCCCTAGCCCTCTATTTGAACGGAAGAAAACTGAATATGGGTAAACTTTTGAAATGCCTAATGTTACTATTTTGCGCGTGGCCCACGCTCGTAAGTGCCGGGCCAAAATTGGAATTTCCGCGCGCTATCAACCACAATAGTTGGTTTACGGAAGCTGATCGTCCACAAACCAGTGAATCTGGGTCAGTGTCTTTTAAACTGACGATTAACGCAGAAGGCATTCCACAATCTTGCGAAATAACCAAGTCGAGTGGAAGTAAAAATCTTGATGAACTTACGTGTCGATTGGCGGTCAAAAGGGCACGATTTACGCCTGCAAAGACAGATGGCGAGCCGGAACCCGGTTCATATTTTGACGAGGTGCATTGGCTAAAAGGGACCGGAATGCCATTCCCTGTCTCCGCAGGTACAACAGTCTTTGAATTTGACGTGGATGCTCACGGACAGATCAAAAATTGCACAGTCGAAGGCGCGAAGACTCCCGATGATAAGAGGTTTTGTTTCCTTTATGACCGAATTGCTGCGATACGCATTGATGAGCGGGTCCGGAATGTGCACGTTAGGCAGACTACTCAGGTGGAGATTTTACCGCGCTGACATTCTTTCCCTTTCGGGGTCGTGTCACTTGAGCCTTCAACGCCATGCTCTAAGCTGATGTGATGGAATCGCAGTCTATCTCATCAAAATTCACGTCATCCCGGCGAAGGCCGGGACCCAGTTCCAAACAAATGAAGTCACGAAGCGGGTTTTTTTCTGAGGTCTGGGTCCCGGCCTTCGCCGGGATGACGAACCCGTTATGTACGTCAGGATCAGGAATGCCCCCCACACCGATCACCGAACTGTCCACCCGCGCCCGCGAAGTTTTCCGGCAAGTGGTGGACGGCTATCTGGCGTCCGGGCAGCCGGTTGGCTCAAAAACCTTGGCCGCGTCGGGCAGTGGGCTGAACTTGTCGCCCGCCTCGATCCGTTCGGTGCTGCATGATCTTGAGCAGCTTGGCATATTGGCCGCGCCGCATACTTCGGCGGGGCGGATACCGACTGAGCTGGGCCTCAGGCTGTTTGTTGATGGCATGATGCAGGTCGCTGAACCCACGGCGGAAGAGCGTGCGGCGATTGAGCGGCAGGTGCATGCGCCGGGGCCGATAGAGGCGGCCTTGGCGGCGACCAGTGCGGTGCTGTCTGACCTTTCCGCCTGTGCAGGCGTGGTCATGGTGCCGCGCCGCGAGCCGCGCTTGCAGCAGTTGCAACTGGTCATGCTGTCACCGGGGCGGGCCTTGGCGGTGATGGTGGGTGAGGACGGCGGCGTGGAAAACCGCGTGGTCGAATTGCCGCTGGGCATCCCCACGAGCGCGCTTGAGAAGGCCTCCAACTATATCACCGCGCATCTGGGCGGGCGCACGCTGGCCGAGGCGCTGGTATCGATTCGTGCCGAGATCAATTCCGGCCGCACCGCGCTGGACGGTGCCAGCCGCGATCTGGTGGAGCGCGGGCTGGCGGTGTGGAGCGAGGATGCGGCCAGCCGTCCGGTGCTGATTGTGCGGGGCCAGGCCAATCTGCTCGATGAAAGCGCGCTGACTGACCTTGAACGGGTGCGAATGCTGCTGGATGATCTGGAGAGCAAGCAATCGGTCGCCGAACTGCTCGATGCGGCGCGGGAGGCGGATGCAACGCGGATTTTCATCGGCGCAGAGAACCGCTTGTTCGCGCTGTCTGGCTCCTCGGTTATTGCTTCGCCCTATCGCGATCGCGAGGGAAAAGTGGTTGGCGTGGTGGGGGTAATCGGGCCGACTCGGTTGAATTATGCGCGGCTAGTCCCCATGGTGGATTTCACAGCTCAATCGCTCGGCAAACTGGGCAATTGGGCGATCTGATCGCAAAAACGGAAATTTCTGACCATGAACGATGATACCAAACCGCACGTTGATCCTGCGGTTGCCGAGGAATTGATGGGCGTGCCTGAGGAGCTTTTGATGGCTGGCGGCGAAGATGAAGTGACTCGCCTCACCGAACTGCTCGACGCGGCCAAGCAGGAAACGCTTTATGCCAAGGCGGAAACCCAGAATGTCCGCCGTCGTCTGGAAAAGGACATCGCCGATGCCCGCGCCTATGCCGCCACCGGCTTTGCCCGCGATATTCTGTCGGTGTCCGACAACCTGTCGCGCGCGCTGGATGCCATTCCGGCTGATCTGCGTGAGGATGAGAAGTGGAAGAACCTCGTCGCCGGGATTGAGGCCACCGGGCGCGAACTGGACAAGGTGTTCACCAACAACGGCATAACCCGCATCGCCGCAATGGGCCTGCCGCTCGACCCGCATCAGCATCAGGCGATGCTGGAAGTGCCGAACGATTCGGTCGAGCCCGGCACGGTGCTTCAGGAATTGCAGGCGGGCTATATGATCAAGGACAGGTTGCTGCGTCCGGCGATGGTGGCGGTGGCGAAGAAGCCGGATTGATCAGATCGGCTGCCTTAAGCGAATGGGTTGAGGATCGTCAGGAGATCCTCAATTACCAGGCCATGGTGCATGTCCTCGCTGTATAGCGTTTCGCAATCCGCGAGGAGTGCCGAGGCTACCATCAGGCTGTCATAGAAGCTCAATTTGTAACGCGCCTTGATGTCGCGGGCTAGATCGTGCGTGGTTTCATCGATGGGCTCTATGGCATCGACCAGCCAACGGATCGCGCCAATCCGTTCGTCCAGTTTTGCTGTTGAATAAGCCAGTTTACGCAACGCGACATTGGCGAACTCATTGAGCACCTGAACGCTGATCGTGGCTCCTTCGAGTACATCTAAGGCGCGGGCAACCTTGTCGCCCTGACCAAACGCATAGACGGCAATGTTGGTGTCAATGGCATGGGTCAAGACTTAACCCCGCATGTCGGGATCATTGTGGTCAATTTTCCAGTCTTCGGGTTTCAGATCCTTGGGAAACTCATCGCGTGCTTCTTGCAAGATTCTGAGGGCCTCCTCACGGCTCATCTTCGTCCGAATTCGGCGCAGATCAAGCAAATCACGGCGGATAGTGTCCCCTACCTTCAGGCCCATTTCCTTGACTATCTTCGAAGGAATGCGGATGGCGAGGCTGTTGCCCCATTTGGCGACTTTCAGAACTTCCATGGCGGCACCTTTGGATATACAATTGGCCAAAGTGTATATCCATTTTTGTCAGAATTCAAGCTGCCCCGGGGAAATTGACCAGTTTTTCGTAAGGCCCGGCATCCGTCACACCTACAGGATGGATGCCCTGACGCAGAAGAAATGCATGCCGCACAATCTCTGCCTGCTGCTCGATGCCATAGCGTTCCAGTGGCCAGCCGGGTTTGAGAGTGTAGGTATAGCGGCAGAACGGGTGGCGGTGCAGCGGTAGATACCAGCGGCCTCTCGTCTGCGCCTGCCAGACATGCGTCATCTCGTGAATGAACAGCGCTTGCAACGACAGCGGAGCAGCGCTGAAATCGTCGCAATAGGATTCGCCTGCGGGGTGGAAGTGCAGGTGTCCGCACGGCGCCATTACGGTCTGGCGCGGCTGGAGCGGGAACCATTTGCGCCGCTTTATCCGCACCGGCGCGGTATCAATCGCGCTGCCGAACATGGCCCTGACCAGCGCGGTTTCCCCCGGCGTTAGCGCGCGTTCTGCGCCAGCGAGGCAGGCGTGGTCCGGCATGGTTAGCCGCCGCCAACCGCCACCACATCGAGCGGCGCGGAAATCTTGTCGCCATCGTCAAACGTGATCGTCAACTCCGCCGCTTTACCGGGGGTCACCACATCCGTCAGGCCGCTGACCATCACATGCTTGCCGCCGGGGCTGAACTCGATTGAGCCGTGCGCGGGGACTTCGGGGCTCAACAGCATTTCCATTGTCGAGTGGCCGTTAACTTCCTTCGTCTCGTGGATCATGGCCATTTCCGCTCCCGACACGTCGATGGCGGCGATGTGCACGGCCTTGGCCGAGCCGTTCGTCAGCGTGAAATAGGCCGCGCCGGGGTTGCCCTTGACCGCTGGCATAACCAGTTTGCCGCCGCTGACTGACAGGCCGGGCTTGGCATCGGGAGCCGATGATTCCGTCGCCGCCTTCTGGGCAGGTTCCTTATCGCAGCCCGCCAGTATCAGAACGCCGGCAACCAGTGACAGCACCTTAATCGCACGCATTTTTTGCAGCCTTTCAGGTCAGTTTGAATATCTGCGCACAGCTAGTGGCCTGATCCTCTTGTGCCAAGCAAAAGCGACCCTATATCGCCCTCCATCATCGAACCGCCGATGGGTCTTGCCGAAACCGGGAGGCCAGCCGCGCGGTGTCAACTAGCGTCGTGAGGAACAGGAAATAATGGCTAAAGTCATCGGTATCGATCTCGGCACCACCAACAGCTGCGTTGCCGTCATGGATGGGGGCAAACCCAAGGTCATCGAAAATTCGGAAGGTGCGCGCACCACGCCGTCGATCGTCGCGTTTACCAAGGATGGTGAGCGTCTGATCGGCCAGCCGGCCAAGCGTCAGGCTGTCACCAACGGAGACAACACGATTTTCGCGGTTAAGCGCCTGATCGGCCGCCGCTTTGAAGATCCGGTGACCCAGAAGGACACCGAACTGGTCCCTTACACCATCGTCAAGGGCAAGAATGGCGATGCGTGGGTCTCGGCTGGCGGGCAGGAATACAGCCCCTCGCAGATCAGCGCCTTCACGCTCCAGAAGATGAAGGAAACGGCCGAGAGCTATCTTGGCGAGCCAGTCACGCAGGCGGTCATCACCGTTCCCGCGTACTTTAACGATGCCCAGCGTCAGGCCACCAAGGATGCCGGCCAGATTGCCGGTCTGGAAGTGCTGCGCATCATTAACGAGCCGACTGCGGCGGCGCTGGCCTATGGTCTGGACAAGACCGACGGCAAGACCATCGCGGTTTATGACCTTGGCGGCGGCACGTTCGACGTTTCGATCCTCGAGATCGGCGACGGTGTTTTCGAAGTGAAGTCGACCAACGGCGACACCTTCCTCGGCGGTGAAGATTTCGACACGCAAGTCGTCGAATATCTGGCCGCGCAGTTCAAGAAGAAGGAAGGTCTCGACCTCAAGACTGACAAGCTGGCCCTGCAGCGGCTCAAGGAAGCTGCCGAAAAGGCCAAGATTGAACTGTCGAGCGCGCAGACCACCGAAGTCAACTTGCCGTTCATCACCGCCCGCATGGAAGGCGGCTCGACCACGCCGCTGCATCTGGTGGAAACGATCACCCGCGCTGACCTCGAAAAGATGGTCGCTGATCTGATCAAGCGCACCATCGCTCCGTGCCAGAAGGCGCTGGCCGATGCCGGTCTGAAGGCTGGCGACATCGACGAAGTCGTGCTCGTCGGCGGCATGACCCGCATGCCAAAGGTGCGCGATGCGGTGAAGGACTTCTTTGGCAAGGAACCGCATACCGGCGTGAACCCTGACGAAGTCGTTGCCATGGGCGCGGCAATTCAGGCGGGCGTGCTGCAGGGCGACGTCAAGGACGTGCTGCTGCTCGACGTGACCCCGCTGTCGCTGGGCATCGAAACGCTGGGCGGCGTGTTCACCCGGATGATCGATCGCAACACCACGATCCCGACCAAGAAGAGCCAGATCTACTCGACCGCCGAAGACAATCAGCAGGCCGTGACGATCCGCGTTTCGCAGGGCGAGCGTGAAATGGCGGCGGACAACAAGATGCTCGGCCAGTTCGACCTGCTCGGCATTCCGCCCGCACGCCGGGGTGTGCCGCAGATCGAGGTGACGTTTGACATCGACGCCAACGGCATCGTCAACGTCAGCGCCAAGGACAAGGGCACTGGCAAGGAACAGCAGATCAAGATCCAGGCTTCGGGCGGTCTGTCCGATGCCGACA
>JBDUBN010000138.1:0-6826 GCA_040004085.1 Novosphingobium sp. | reverse complement strand
TCGCGCCTGCTCAACAACCTGCCGTGCAGCCTGCTGATCGCGACCCAGAGTTAGGCTGAATCTGCGCGACTCTTACCGCAATAATTGCGCGACGGGCTTTTCAAACAGGCGAAAGGTCAAAATGGCAACAATGGTTGGAACGACCAGCCCGACCGCGACCCTGAGCCCTGTAAATCCGCCGATGTGCTCGATAAACGGCAGGGTAAATCCGTGGGTCAGGTAGAGCGAATAGGAAGCATCGCCCAGATGCTTTGCCAGCGGAATGCGCGGCCAGTGACCGGCGGCTTCGATGGCCAGTGCGCCTGCAACTATTAGGTAAGCTGGTCCGCCGAGCAGCAAGGCACGATCAAAGCTGATAACTCCAAGATCGCCATACGCCCACATCAGGACAAAGCCCGCCAGCCCTGCAATGAACGCCAGTAGAGCTGCCGCCGCGCCCTTGAATGGGTTGGTCACCGACAGTGTCAGCCCAGCAGAAAATTCCAGCAATAGTGGCGATGTGTAAGTGGAGACCATCGGACTTGTGGCCGGATCCGGGACGATGACCAGTCCGGCGAGGGGTAAGGCAAGTAGAGCTATTATGGCTATTGCCTTTGGCCGCTGGGTTAGTAGGCAGACTGCGAACACCAGATAAAAGAACATCTCATAGTTTAGGGTCCAGCCTGGAATCAGCAGCGGCTCAACCCTGCCGAGCACACTGGTAAACGGGATGAATAGCAGCGATTTTATCAGTTCCGGGATGGTGAAAGTGAAATGCCGCATCAGGCCGGGGATCAGCGACAAGGTGCAGATCGCCAAGGTTGTCAGCCAATAGAGCGGGACGATCCTGCCGATGCGCCGTTTCAGGAAAGTCTTCGGCGTTTCACGGCTGCCAACCGTTCCCATGATGAAACCGGAAATGACGAAAAATATGTCCACCCCGGCAAAGCCTACGTTCATCACGCCAAGGTGGAACAGCAGCACTGCATAGGCGGCCACTGCGCGCATCGTCTGGATAGACAGCAGCACGCCGCCACCGGAATTGTTGCCATGGGGATCAAGGGGATGACGATTCATCCCGCGCGCAACTCCTCGGCCAACAAACGAAATTCATCAGCCCTCGGCGAGTTTTTGCGCCAGACCAGCGTGATCTCGCGGTTGGCGGTGTCGGATTTGAGCGGGCGGGCGATCACCTGAGTGCCGTTCAAAATTCCGGCGTCCACGGCCATTTCGGGTAGCATAGTCAGGCCAAGGCCGTTGTCGACCATCTGCACCAGGGTATGCAAGGACGTGCCGATCATTGTCGCACTGGCGCGCAGTTCGGGGCGGTTGCAGGCGGCCAGCGCGTGATCCTTCAGGCAATGGCCGTCTTCCAGCAGCAGCAGCCGGTTTTCGTCGATTAGTTCGGGCGGGATTTCGGCTGGAGGATCGCGCGGGTCGTCCTTGGGAAAGGCAACGTAGAGCGCGTCGAGTTCGATCAGTTCTTTTTCTACCTCCCCAGTGGGGTAGGGCAGGGCGAGCAGCACGCAATCGGCGCGGCCATGGTGCAGCGACTCCAAGGCGGCGGCGCTGGTTTCCTCGCGCAAATACAGCTTCAGCGCCGGACGTTCGCGCCGCAGCCGGGGTAACATGCGCGGCAACAGGAACGGGGCGATGGTGGGGATCACGCTCATCCGCATCTCGCCCGAAAGCGGCTGTCCGCTGGATTGGACCATGTCGGAAAGTTCCTCCGCCTCACGCAGGATGCGGTGCGCCTTGGCGACCACGGCATTGCCCAGCGGGGTAAACCGCACAGCGCGTTTGGTCCGTTCAACCAGCACCACGCCAAGCAGCGACTCCAGATCGCGCAACCCCGCCGACAAGGTCGATTGCGAAACAAAACACGCCTCCGCCGCCTTGCCGAAATGGCAATGCTCATGCAGCGCGACGAAGTATTGCAACTGTTTGAGGGTGGGGTGGAAGGCGGTCATGTCCAGTTCGCCTACCGCTTGCGGGAGGGGTTAGGGGTGGGGCTATTTCGTGAGGCGCGCTGCGTTATGCCTCGACTGGCGCACCCCCGGCCCCTCCCGCAAGCGTTAGGGGAGAAGGGCGCGCGCGCAGTCATTCGGCGGCTGCCTCAACCTTAACCTCAACTACCGCCTCAACCGGCTCCACCACATCATCGACATGCGTCATCTTCAATTTGCCGTTGACGACCGCAAAGGCCATCTTGCCCTCGACCAGATCGAGCGCGTCCTTGCCAAACTGTTCAAAACGCCACGTTTCCAGCAGCGCCAGACCTTTGCGCACTCCGGCGGCGAGCAGTTCCAGTTCTTCCGACCGGGCCAGCAGGCGCGAGGAAACGTCGATTTCGCGGGCGCGGATTTTCAGCAGCAGTTTGAGCAGATCGGCGACCAGCGAACCTTCCTTGCCAAGCGGCGCGCCGCGCGGCGATCGGGCTGGCATGTCGGCATCGGTCAGCGGTTTGGCAGCGGCGAGCGCGGCCATCATGCGCTTGCCGATGTCGTTTTCCTTCCAGCTCGCCGAAAGCCCGCGCACTTTGCCAAGGTCAGCCTGAACCTTGGGCGGGTGGCTGGCGATGTCGGCAACGGTCTCGTCACGGGCAATACGGCCGCGCGGGATATTCTTGTCCTGCGCTTCCAGTTCGCGCCAGCGCCCAAGCGCCTTCAGTCGGCCAAGCACAGCAGGATTGCGCCCCGCCGCCTTGATGCGCATCCAGGCAAGTTCTGGATCATTGCGATAATTGGCCGGGTCAGCGAGCTTTTCCATCTCGACATCCAGCCATTGACCGCGCCCGGTTTTTACCAGTCGGTTCAGTATCTTGGGGAATATCTTGGCCAGGTGCGTAACATCGCCAATGGCGTATTCGATCTGCCGCGCATCCAGCGGACGGCGCGACCAGTCAGTAAACCGCGCGCCCTTGTCGACGGTGATCCCCATCCACATTTCGACCAGATTGGCATAACCGATCTGTTCCGACTGGCTGATCGCCATCGTCGCGATCTGGGTGTCGAAGATCGGATGCGGCGTCTTGCCGGTCAGGTTGTAGATGATTTCCACGTCCTGCCCGCCAGCGTGAAACACCTTGAGCACGTCCTCATTCTCAACCAGCAGGTTGAGCAGCGGGGTCATGTCCAGCCCGGAGGCCATGGGATCGATTGCCGCAGCCTCATGCGCATCGGCGATCTGGATCAGGCACAATTCCGGCCAATATGTGCTTTCACGCATGAATTCGGTGTCGACGCAGATGAAGTCGGCATGGGACAACCGCTCGCACAACTCGGTGAGCGTCTGGGTGTCGGTAATCAGGGGATGTATCTTCATCGCAACTTTTCTATATGGACGCTGGCGTTTAAGGCTTGGCTCAGCATCACTGGGGCGGATCCGTGCGGACCCTCGGCTTGACAAAATCGCGGGCTTCGCCTGTTAGCCCGTGAGTTCCCCCTGCCTTATTGCAGCCCGATTGGAAAGAGTTTCAATGTCCGCCCCCACTTTGCACGCTTATCGTTCACACACCTGCGGCGCGCTTGACCTTGCCAATGTCGGCGAAGCAGTCCGTTTGTCCGGCTGGATTCACCGCAAGCGTGACCACGGCGGCGTGCTGTTTGTCGATCTGCGCGATCATTATGGCATCACGCAGTTGGTGGCTGACAGCGACAGTCCGGCGCTGGCCGTGCTGGAATCGCTGCGCGTGGAAAGCGTCGTGACGGTTGACGGCACGGTCAAGGCACGCAGCGCGGGTACGGTAAACGCGAACCTGCCGACCGGCGCTATCGAGGTTTATGCCCGCGAAGTGACGGTGCAATCGCGCGCCGATGAATTGCCGATGCCGGTCGCCGGTGAGCAGGAATATCCTGAGGATATCCGCCTGAAATACCGCTTCCTCGATCTGCGGCGTGAGAAAGTGCATGCCAACATGATGCTGCGCAGCCGGGTCATCTCGAGCCTGCGCCGCCGCATGGTCGAACAGGATTTCACCGAGATCCAGACGCCGATCCTCACCGCCTCCAGCCCCGAAGGCGCGCGCGATTATCTGGTCCCCAGCCGCGTCCACCCCGGCAAGTTCTATGCGCTGCCGCAAGCGCCGCAGATGTTCAAGCAACTGCTGATGGTCGCCGGTTTTGACCGCTATTTCCAGATCGCCCCGTGCTTCCGCGACGAAGACGCCCGTGCCGACCGCTCGCCCGGCGAGTTCTATCAGCTCGATTTCGAGATGAGCTTTGTCACGCAGGACGATGTGTTCAACACGATTGAGCCAGTGCTGGCCGGCGTGTTCGAAGAGTTCTCGGGCGGCAAGACGGTGACGCCAGCGGGCACATTCCCGCGCATTCCCTATGCCGATTCGATGCTGAAATACGGCTCGGACAAGCCAGACTTGCGCAACCCGCTGCTGATCACCGACGTTTCCGCGCACTTTGAAAAATCGGGTTTCGGCCTGTTCGAAAAGATCGTCGGCTCAGGCGGCAAGGTCCGCGCGATCCCCGCGCCCGCAACCGCCGAGAAGAGCCGCAAGTTCTTTGACGACATGAACGAATGGGCACGCTCGGAAGGCCACGCTGGCTTGGGCTATGTCACCCGCAAGCAGGGTGATTTCGGCGGTCCCATCGCCAAGAACCACGGCGAAGCGGGCATGGTGGCCCTGTACGATGCGCTGGGCCTTGGTCCCGACGACGGCTGTTTCTTCGCTGCGGGCAAGGAATTGCAGGCCGCCAAGCTGGCCGGTGCCGCCCGCACCCGGGTTGGCGAACAGCTCGGCCTGATCGAGGAGAACGCGTTCAGGATGTGCTGGATCGTCGATTTCCCGATGTTCGAGTACGACGAAGACGCCAAGAAGGTCGACTTCAGCCACAACCCGTTCTCGATGCCGCAGGGCGAATTGCACGCGCTGGAAACGATGGATCCGCTGGAGATCAAGGCGTGGCAATACGACATTGTCTGCAACGGCGTTGAACTGTCGTCGGGCGCAATCCGTAACCACCGACCTGAGGTCATGTACAAGGCGTTCGAAATCGCTGGCTACACCCGCGAGGACGTGGACACCAATTTCTCGGGCATGATCAACGCCTTCAAGTTCGGCGCGCCCCCGCACGGTGGTTCGGCACCGGGCGTTGACCGCATCGTCATGTTGCTGGCCGACGAGCCGAACATCCGCGAAGTTGTGGTGTTCCCGATGAACCAGAAGGCCGAAGACCTGATGATGGGCGCTCCGGGGCCAGTGTCGGCCAAGCAGCTGCGCGAACTCAACATCCGGCTGGTCGAGCAAACCAAGGCGTAAATGGCAGGGTTATCGCTACGGCAACGCTGTTTTGGCCCATGTTTCACCGCGTTTTGAAATGCATTTGCTCCGCCCTCTTGCCAGCACCGATTCTGCGCATTAGGGCGACGGCAGAGTTTTAATCCCCCGTTCACGAGAGGATATTCCATGAGCGACACCGCCGATCGGGTTAAGAAGATCGTAATCGAACACCTTGGCGTAGAAGCCGACAAGGTGACTGAAGAGGCGAGCTTCATCGATGATCTGGGCGCAGACAGCCTTGACATCGTTGAGCTGGTCATGGCCTTCGAAGAAGAATTTGGTGTCGAGATCCCTGACGATGCGGCTGAAAAGATCAGCACCGTTCAGGATGCGATCAAGTACATCAACGAAAACAAGGGCTGATCCAGCTCGCCGATCCCGGCTGCCGATTGCCTGTCGAGTGGCCGGTATGCGGGATTTCTGGTACTAGGAATTCGACAGGCTCAACCTCATAAGGGGTTGAGCCTGTTGCGTTTTCGGAGAATTATATGCGTCGTGTAGTCGTAACCGGACTTGGCCTTGTCACCCCGCTTGGAGCGGACGTGGAAACCGTGTGGAGTAACCTGCTCGCTGGCATGTCCGGCGCCGGGCCGATCACGCGCTTCGATGCGAGCGACCAGAAATGCCGCATCGCTTGCGAGGTTAAGCCCGCCGATCACCCCTACGGCTTCGATCCCAACAAGCGCGTTGACCACAAGGTTCAGCGCCAGGTCGATCCGTTCATCATCTATGGCATCGACGCCGCCGGGCAGGCCATCGAAGACGCTGGGCTTACGGACATGGATGAGGCGACACGGTTTCGCGCCGGTTGCTCGATCGGTTCGGGCATCGGCGGATTGCCGGGAATCGCCAGCGAATCGATTGTCCTCAACGAAAAAGGCCCAGGCCGCGTCTCGCCGCATTTCGTTCACGGCCGCCTGATCAACCTGATCTCGGGTCAGGTGTCGATCAAGTACGGCCTGATGGGGCCGAACCACGCCGTCGTTACCGCTTGCTCGACTGGTGCGCACTCGATTGGTGACGCTGCCCGCATGATCCGTGACGATGATGCCGACATCATGTTGGCTGGCGGCGCGGAAGGCACGATTTGCCCCATCGGCATCGCTGGTTTCGCGCAGGCACGCGCGCTCTCCACCGCCTTCAACGACGAACCGACCCGCGCCAGCCGCCCCTATGACAAGGACCGCGACGGTTTCGTCATGGGTGAGGGCGCCGGGGTGGTCGTGCTCGAAGAATACGAACACGCCAAGGCGCGCGGCGCGAAAATCTATGCCGAAGTGATCGGTTATGGCCTGTCAGGCGACGCTTACCACGTCACCGCCCCGCATCCCGAAGGCTCGGGCGCGTTCCGCTCGATGCAGATGGCGCTCCGCAAGGCCGGTCTGGAACCCAGCGACATCGACTACATCAACGCGCACGGCACCTCCACGCCCATGGGCGATGAGCTGGAACTGGGCGCAGTGCGCCGCCTGTTCGGCGATGCCATCCAGACTGTATCGATGAGCAGCACCAAGTCCGCCATCGGCCACTTGCTGGGCGGCGCGGGTGCGG
>JBDUBN010000137.1:0-6828 GCA_040004085.1 Novosphingobium sp. | reverse complement strand
GTGATCTATGTCCGTGGATACGGGTTCACCACCAATGTGGCGATTCTGGTGAGGACGGTGCCGGTGGTGCTGTTTGGCCGCGGGGCTTATTAAGCGGGATGCTCTAAGCGCCACTGATTGGCAGCTTATTGCTTGGCCAGCGCTTCAATCATGTCCGCCTGACGATCGAGCCGCGTTAGATCGCGCGGGCGGATCATCACGTGAACATCCACGCCCTTCAGCGTCAGATCAACCAGTGCATGACGTCCCCGGCGGCCATATTCCTTGGCCAAATGCGCGCGATAAACGGCCCGCCGCACAAAGTCGGTCCTGACCAGACCGTCAGTCTTGAATATCCTTTCGATTTCAGTGGGCCTGCGATCCAACCAGACCAAGAGCGCCAATGGCCAGATTGGCGCAACGCGCTCGCCAGAGGCAGGCAGATAGTATTTGTCGCGTTCGCCAACCGCCGCGCGGCGCAAGATCGCCGGATCGTGCCCCAGCAGTTCCAACGTTTCGCGCCACAAACGCAAATTGCGATTGCCGGTGTGCGCAAAGGTTTCTCCGGCACCACGGGACAACATCAGGACGTCGTCTGAAATGAGGGTATGTCCGCGGCTCGCCAAAACAGCGGCAAGCGTCGATTTGCCAGCACCTGAAGGACCGGACAGCGCAATGGCCCGACCATCTATCACGACCGTGTTGCTATGCAGGGTCTGGATATTGCGCTGACAACACAGCGCGCCAAGCACCGGCCCGATGATGATCATTTCGACCGCGCCCGGATATGCGCCCGCCTCTGGCCGGGCAATGACCGTTGATCCCGAACTGACGTGAAAGCTGCCGACGCCCTCAGCAACGACCACGGCGCTGTCGTCGCCCAAGACGCCGATGTAAACCGGCCCGTCGGCAATCACTTGCGGGACTTCACCCAACTTGATCGATACATCGACGGGAGCGTCGGGTGCCCCTGACCAGGCCGGCAAAATAGTGATGGCGATTTCAGACTGTATCCGCCAGCCGCAAAGCGTCAGATCGTGCAAAGGCACCGCTGTCAGAATGTCAGGCGAGATCGAGCAGATTTTCGTCTGCGAGGCGGTCGAGGAAAGCGATCACGTCGCTTTCAACGCGTTCGCGCGGCGCGTTGTGCTTTGCGGCGAGCTCATCGACGACGTCACCCACCAGCCGCGCTTCGCTGAACGCATTCCATATTTCGAAGCCGATGGCATCGAAGGTGAAAAACTTCCCAGCCTCAACGCTCATGATGACCGTCTCACCATCGTTTTCCGCGGTGAAGTGATTCATGGATCGGACGACATTCGATGCGCTATCGATCTGCCCTGAAATCGCGGAATTTACCATTGAAACCAGCCACCCTAGATTTGTTAATCAGCGAATTCGATTAACCGACCGGCCACGAGGCAGTCAACCGCGGTCTTTATATCTTCCGCTTCAATTTCCCCATCTAAACTCTGACAAAGCGAGCTCAAGTTCATGGCGTTATTATCAAACAAACGCACCAGCACCTGACGAGCGATATCCGGATTGGCTGTGGTTGGCAACGCAAAGCCATCGCGTTGCCGCACAAGTGGAACCAGTACCGGGTCATCCTGCGCTTCCTTTTCGGGCCCAAGCCGGAAGAAATCAACGGTCTCGCGCTTACGCCTGCGCTCCTCAAGGAAGGTCTCGAACGAATACTCGTCAATCATCTGGTGAAGCAGAGTTTTCATCCGAAGTTCCTGCTCAGCAAGAGCCCCTGGCCCCGCAACCCCGAGTATATCCTTACGGAATTCTTCAACTTGCAGGCAGCGCTTGCGCACCCTGTCGATGAATTCTACCCCAGGTGCAGGTATGATACCGAAAGTCAGGTGGACGGAAGTAGAGTTCTTGACCGCAGCCTGATGAAAATACCCGCGAGGTACAAACAGAATCTCTCCTGAATGGAGAGTACGCTCCATCAATATCGGACGCCCCTGGGCTGCATGCCGGACCTTAACCGCGTGACCATCTATGGGATATGGCTCTGGCTGCTGATAAATCGTCCAGTCTTTTGATCCGTAAACCTGCAGAACCAGCACATCGTGCGAATCGAAATGGGAGGTGAATGCCCCTCCGGTGCCGAAGCTGATATACGCATTCACATTGACCTTCTGGTCAAGCCAACGCTCCAGCTGGTTTGCAATTCGGCGAACGCCTGGCGAAAGAAACTGGACAGAATTAATCGCCAGACTCGACCCTTGATCAAGCAAGGCGGTCAACTTCACCGAATCAAGTGCGCGGCGGTCGCTGTCACGGCGATAAAATGACAATGGGACATCACGGCTGTCTTTGACCACCCGGATGCGTTTGTCGTCAAACAGATTTAACGACATCAAATGATTTATCATCTCCCACGAAAGCAAATCCTCAAATCGATCACGTGATTCGTGCTCAAAATGGGTTACATTCTTCTCAAGGTAAGCTGATAAAAACTGCTCACCCCCCAGCGTGCTGAAAATTTCAGGGTACATCATGCACTTTCACGCTGAGGAGCAAAGCTAGCATTTAATTACGACAAGGTACCATCATCGTTGGCGCCAGTCGCATCATCGCCCAACCCACCCAATTCAGTGCCGGTTACGATGGTCAGTTCTTCAACGACGGGCGTAGCCCAGGTAGAGGTAGTCATAACAAAATCCCCCTTATGGAGTTTAAGCGTGCAGACGAATCTCCGCACTCACCCTGCATATCTTAACATTTAGTAAATTTCCAGACCGAATTTTCATGTTTAATAAAAATTCATTAATGGAGCGTACTAAATTGGGACTCGCACTGATTCCTGCAATACCGGATGGACATTGCCCGCAACAAAGACTTGACCCGCGATTTGCGGGTCAAGTCTTTGTTGGCCATGCGACCAATTAACAATCGCCGAGCCAAATGCGCCAGGACGCAACAAACGCTGACATCCTGGCACTTAGAAGTTTATTACGACAGCGTGCCGTCGTCGACGTTGTTGTCATCAGCAAACGGATTCAGCTCAGTGCCGATTACGATGCTCAGCTCTTCGATAACGGGCGTGGCCCAAGTAGTGATAGTCATTAATAAATCCCCCTTCTGGAGCGTACGAGAAAAAACGAATCTCATACGCGGTTTTGTGTATAGGAATGCGAATGGGATTTCCAGTCCAAAAAGCCGGACCTTGCCCGGATATTTGGGGATTCCTGTGCCATATCGGGCCATTGCCATACGTTAACCGATGACAATCCATGATAGCCGCGCCACAGTGCGCCTGAATCGCCTATCCAGACTATTCTGAAAAAATCGAGCCAGAATGACAAATGAAGCCTAGCACTACTTTCTCCATTCGCGAATTTATGTTGTTGGTCTCTCGACTGCGAATGTGGTCGAGTAAAACATTGATGCGGGCTGCATGGCTTTCTGTAATTGCTGCTCTGGTCGAAGTAATCGGTATGGTTGCTCTCGTCCCATTGGTGACGCTGGCGATGAAAGGGCGGCCCGGATGGCTTTCCCGCATGTTGGTAGATGCATTGGACCGTGTCGGCCTGGAAACGGAAAACGCCCGCCTCGGTGCAGCGCTGGCCCTATTCCTGATCGTACTGTTGATACGCTGCATAATCGTCACGGCGAGGGAAGGCGCCATCTTGCGCCTGCAAAGCGGCTATACCGCCTATCTGCAGAACCGGGTGATGGAAGGCCTGTCACGCGCGCCATGGTCGCGGGTCGAAGCGTTGCAACATGCCCGAGTAAATCAGGCACTTATCTCCAATGTCCCCCGCGCCGGGGCGGCCGCACAGATGATGCTGCAGACGGTGGGAGCCATTCTGGTCGTGATCATGCAGTGGTTGCTGGCACTGGTAATTGCCCCCGCCATCGCGGTCTTTGCGGTCATTTTATGCGCGCTGGCCTCGATTGCCTTTGTCCGGTCGCTGCGCAAGGCGGGTGAAATCGGCGCAAAGATCAATCAGTACGGGGTGTCGCTGGCGCACATCTCGCAGCAGTTTCTGGGCGGATTGAAGCTGGCGAAGGCGCAAAATACCGAGGCTGACTTCACTGACGAATTCGAGAAGGTTACTTACGAATCGTTGGGATTACGTACTGGTTATTCTTTGCACCAGATCAGGATTCGCCAAACGATTACTTACATCGCCGCCGCCTCGGCCGCGATTTTCCTGTTGGTGGGCAAATTTGCCGGGATCGACGCCGCGCGGCTGGTGGCTTCATTTGCCATTCTGACGCGAATCAGTTCTGCGGGAACCATGCTCGTGCAACTCGTCCAGCAGATGTCGCAATCGGTGCCTTCGCACACCAGCGTCGACGAATTGCTGCGAGAACTGGATAGCAGTGATTCGGGCGCCCTTTCGCCCGCTGTCAGGGCGCGCGATGAGAACATTGGCAGCGTATTGGAACCGAATGGAGCGACCGAACTGATTCGGCTCGACCGCGTCAGCTATCAGACCGGTCCCGCGCACCGGGTGCGCGATTTGAGCGTAAAAATAGCGGCTGGCGAAGTCGTCGCGCTGACCGGCGATTCGGGAGCGGGCAAGACCACGTTGCTTGATCTGATGACCGGTCTGCTGCAGCCGACAAGCGGCGCGATTTTCGTGCATGGCAAGCCGCTGGACGCCGAAAACAGCCCGGCCTGGCGCGATCGCCTGTCCTATGTGACGCAGGAAACCTGGTTGAGCAATGACAGCATTCGCGCCAACCTTGCTTCGCCCCGATCGGTGATTCCCGACGAGCGGCTGTGGTGGGCACTGGCAATCGCCGGGGCCGAGGATTTGGTGCGTGGGGCCGATCGAGGCCTTGAAACACGGGTCAACGAGCACGGCTCACGCTTTTCTGGCGGCGAACGGCAGAGACTGGCGCTGGCGCGGGCAATCCTGCGCCAACCCGAGGTCCTGATCCTTGATGAGGCCACCAATGCCATTGATCCGGACGCGGAGGCGGCCATATTTGACCGGCTGTTCGCCGCGTTGCCGGATCTCTCGCTTATCCTCATTGCGCACCGGCCCAGCACTCTGGCAGTCTGCAAGCGAGTGGTTAGAATGCAAAGCGGACGAGTAGCTGAGGACCGAGTTTTGTGACCATGGTGACACGGATAGCCCGCGGCATAGCGGTGGCGCCAAAGCGGGTGCGGCGGTTGTTTCACCTGTCGTGGCGCGGGAAGTTCCTGGTGTTTGAGGCAACTACCATGCTGGCGCTGGCCCGCGTGTGGCTTCTGGTGCGCCCGTTTCAGCGAATCGCCGGTCAGCTGGGAAGGGCAGTTCCGACCAGCCAGCCAGACGATACCGCGCAGCACCTGCTGGCTGAGCCGCAGATCAGTCAGGCGCGACAAGTCTCTGCCGCAGTGCGATGGATCGCCCGGTTCGCCCCGTTCCGGGCGGTGTGCATCCACCAGTCCATCGCCGCCAAGATGATGCTGCGGCGGCGGGGAATTCCTTCAACCATGTACTTTGGCGTGGCGCGCAATATCGAGGATGGCAAGATCAAGCTGACCGCCCATGCGTGGGTTCGTGCCGGTCAGATCGAAATGACCGGGTTTGACGAGGCTGAACTGTTTCAGGAAATCGCCCGATTTATGTGAAGGCGGCGTATGTTTGAAGGCGGCGAATTCACCGCTGGGTGGTGACATAGCCTTGGTCGGACAGGCCCTCACGCTCAAAGTGCACCCGTGATCGTTCAGAGGCAAATACGGCCAGACTGTCGCGGGCAAAGCGCCCGGCCCGTAGCAGTGGCGTGCCTTCGCTCAGTTGCCAAAGCAGGTGGCGACCACGCAGGCGCACGTGATCGGTGGCATCGGGCGTAAGGATCATCGCCGACCATTCTGGCCGCCCATCCCCGTTCAGGCCACTTTTTTCCAACGCGTCGCCAGCCGCAAATTCGGTCACGGCCTCTCTGGCGATGGCCAGGGTATTGACCAGCCGCTGCGCCCTTGCCTCTTGTTCCAGCGCGCTGAGGAATTCGGGATCGGCCTTGCGAAGCATCTTGGCGAGGTCAAGCGCGTGCGACCCTGCCGGTTCGTGGCGGGCAAAAGCCTTGACCACGCAGATTGCCGCCATCAGCGCCGCGTTGACCAGCGACATCCCCGGAACCGTTAGGCCATCGTAATCAACCGGGACGCGCCCCATCAGAAAGCGATTGGTGTCATACGGCAAGGGACAACCCGGCTGCTGTACTTTATAGTGCAAGTCGATTGGCGAACCCAAACCGGGTGGCGGCGCCAGCGGCAGTTCACCCAACCAATTGCGCCACCACGGAGTGGCAAACGCCGGGGGCAATATGCAACCGGAGTCCAGCAGCGCGGTCGCCGCCCGCTCAAAATCCGCCCGCCGAACCAGGATATCGACGTCATTTGCCGGTCGATAAGCCGAAGCGCCGCCCAGTTGGATCTGTAGCACTTGCCCCTTGTAAGCGACCCATGACACCCCGGCTGCAGCGAGCGCCTTGTCAATTCGATCGAGGGTTTTGCGCGACTGCACCGCCTTGCGCCGGGCGTTTGCACGATAGCGGGCGATGGTGGTCATCACCGTCATCGGCGGTTCGATACCCAGCCGCGCGAGACCAGCGGCAAATTCGCCGAGCAATTTGTTGGCTTCGGCAATCTCGGCCGATTCACTGATCACCTCGGCAACGCGCCAGGCGTTTTCAACACGGGCATTAGGGACCAAGGGAGATGCGCTATCCATTTCGGCCCGCACCGCGGCGACCACCAGACGGCGAGCCACGGGCAAGTGGCTGATGCCCGGCCATGTTGACGCAAAGGTTTCCGTTCTATCCCCCATGTGTTCAAATAGGGGGGAAAACGCGTAAATATGCAATGATTCAATCAGTCACTAGCGCAAATTC
>JBDUBN010000533.1:0-2059 GCA_040004085.1 Novosphingobium sp. | reverse complement strand
GCCACCTTCAGTTATCCCGGGGACGAGCGGCGCAGAATCTTTGAAGAGGTCTGGCAGAAGGGTGGACAGGAACTGTTCGGCTTTTTCGGCGACCTGATGGTCGATGAGGAAGCCAATGCCGAAATCGGCGCGTTCGTCCGCGAAAAGATCTCGCAAATCGTCAACGACCCGGAAGTCGCCGAGGCGCTCAAGCCCTACAGCTATCCGTTAGGTGCGCGCCGACTGTGCCTCGATACGAACTACTATGCGACCTACAACCGGCCCAACGTCAAGCTGGTTGACGTGGCAAAGGATCCGATCGACCGGATCACCGAGACCGGAATCAAGACCGGTAAAGCCAACTATCCGCTCGATGTGCTGGTGGTGGCGGTTGGGTTCGATGCGATAACCGGGGCGATCATGGCGATCGACATACGCAACGGCGACCGCGCGCTCCGTGACGAATGGCTCGCTGGTGCGATGGCCGATCTCGGCATCATGACTGCGGGCTTTCCCAACCTGTTCATGGTCAACGGCCCGGGCAGCCCTTCGGTATTAGGCAATGTGATCGCCACGATCGAGCAGCACGTCGAATTCCTGCGCGACCTCATCGACTTTGCGCAGCGCACCGGCGCTGTAACGGTGGAAGCCGATCCGGCGCGCGAACAGGACTGGATGGATCACGTCCAGGCGCTCGCGCAGGGCACTTTGTTCATGAAGGCCAACAGTTGGTATCTGGGCTCGAACATAGAGGGCAAGCCCCGCATGATGATGCCTTACGTCGGCGGCCTGCACAATTACCGGAAGCTCTGCGACGACATCGTCGAACATGACTTCAAGCGGTTTATCTTCACCTACGATGATGCCGTAGCCCATGACGCCGGAACAGTGGGCAAGACTTCGGGAGTCAATGCATGATCCCGCCGCTTCAAGACGATGCGCTGGCGGGGGCACCTTCGTGATGTTTCCCGACGTCGACTTCACCGAAATCCGCCGCGCTGACGGGACGCGACTTGTCGTCGCGATTAGCGGCTCAGGGCCGCTGGTGTTGATGGTCCACGGGTTCCCAGAGAGCTGGATCTCGTGGCGTCACCAGATGAAGGTGATCGCCGACGCGGGATTTACCGCAGCGGCGCTGCAAACGCGGGGCTATGGCGATTCTGATAAGCCGGTTGCCATCGAAGCCTATACTGTGACCGAGATGGCGGGAGACATCGCAGCAGTCATCTCGGCGCTGGATCCGTCTGGCGCAGTGCTGATCGGGCATGACTGGGGGGCCGCTCAGGTCCAGGCCGCTGCGCTGATTCACCCCGAGCTGGTGCGGGCGCTGGTTACGCTGTCAGTGCCGATCATGCCGCATCTGTCGGACAATTTGAACAATCTGTGGGCGGAGCTCTACCCGGACAATCTGTTTTATCAGACCTACTTTCAGGAGCCCGGGCGGGCAGAGGCCGAGCTCGAGGCGGACCCGCGGCGGTTCGTGCGACTGTTCTTCTACTGGATGTCGGGCGATCGCCCCGGGGAAGAGCATGTTCTGATCCGGCCCGGCGGAGCGAAAACCCTGCTAGAAGGCCTCGCCGATCCCGATCCATTTCCGGCCTGGCTAAGCCCCGCAGAGCTCGACTATTACGCCGCCGGCTTCGCGCATGATGGCTTCCGTGGCCCGCTCAATCGCTACCGCGCGACCGACCTCGACTTCATACAGATGGCCCCATATGCCGAACGGCGTTTCATGCAGCCAACCATGTTCGTCGGCGGATCACGAGACCCAGTGCGGACCATTTTCCCTGGCCAAGACATCTATGCCAGCCCGCTTGAACGCTGCGATGATCCCAGAGGTGCTCACATCATAGAAGGGGCTGGACACTGGATCCAGCAGGAAGCACCGTATGAACTGAACGCGCTGTTGCTGCCGTTCCTCGAAGCGACGCGGGAGCTGGGGCCACGGCCGGTAGACGATCCTCACCCCGGCGCTTCAAAGATAGGTCGAACTGTATGAACCTCACAGCACAGCGGTTCGCGGGGAAAGTCGCGGTGGTCACAGGTGGTGCCTCGGGGCTGGGACTCGGGTGTTGCGAAC
>JBDUBN010000532.1:0-2059 GCA_040004085.1 Novosphingobium sp. | reverse complement strand
AGGCTAACGCTGCCTGTTGAACAGATATTTGACGTCAACTTGCCGCATTATCTGGTGACACGGCGATCGCGCCGCGATGGGCCGGCACTGGCGGCATTTCGCAAATGGCTGTTAAATGCCGCCCGCGTGACTGAGGCGAAACTGACTGACATACGGGGCAAGCATATCTTCATGCCCATACCGACTTCCATGAGCATACCTTCGGCGCCCTAGACGCGCGGTCTTGGTGCTAATTCCCAGATTTGCGTCAGCGTCCAGTATAGCGCGGCGGGCGTTTTTCGCTGAAGGCTGCGATTGCTTCGACAAAGTCTTCTGTTCCCGCACAGCGCGACGCGTGCATGCGTTCCGCCGAAAGTTGCGCTTCCAGTTCCGCGGTTTCACTGCTTCGCATCAAGGCCTTGCTGGCCAGTAACGCCACCGGCGGCAGGCGCAACAAGCGTGCCACGACATCGACGGTTTTGGCATCGAGATCGGCATCGGCAACGAGGAAGTTGACCAGCCCAAACCGCTCAGCATCGACCGCATTCATTCGTTCGCCCAGCAATGCCAGTTCCATCGCCTTCCTCTGCCCGATCTGGCGCGGCAGCAGATAGGATTCGCCGTGGTCGAACACGTGTCCCAATTGGACTTGTGGCAAAGTGATCTTCAAGGTCTCCGACGCGACGACGAGATCGGCGAACAGCAGAAATTGCACGCCCAGCCCGATGGCGTGGCCCCTCGCACCGATGACGATGGGTTGAGGCAGTGCGCGAAAGGCGCGCAACAGCGGATGAATCTGCGTGACAAGGCCGTGATAAAATGTCGCTTCCCGCTCGGAAGGCGTCCTCAGCGCAGCACTTGCAATGTCATCAGTGTCCGCACCCGCACACAAATCCTTGCCGGTGTGGCGGATGGAAACGACCCGGCATTCCTGGTCACCCGCCAGGTCGCGGGCCATTTCCGTCATTTCGCTGATCATCCTGGGCAGAAAGGCGTTCATGCGTTCGGGCCGATCGATCATGATCGTCGCCAAACCCTGATCGAGATTCAGGCTGAGATTGTCGGCCATTTGCTTGTCGTTCCCACTTTCTTGCAGCCCAGAAGAATGGGCAGTTCGGCTCTAAATCAGGCGCGCTGGCTGGAGACGGAGATTGTCTCGCCTGTCATGTAGCCGGACAAATCCGAGGCCAGAAACATCATCACGTTGGCAACCTCCCAGACTTCGGCGGCGCGGCCAAACGCCTCCAGAGTCACAAGGTCGGTGAGCTTGTCGCTGGCGATGACCTTCGACAAGAAAGGATGGATCGCCAGAGATGGCGCGACGGCGTTGATGCGAACGTTGTGTTCAGCCGCCTCCATCGCCGAGCAGCGCGTGAACGCCATTACGCCAGCTTTGGCGGCGGCATAATGGGCCTGCCCTTTTTGGGCACGCCAGCCCAGCACAGAGGCATTGTTGACGATCGCGCCGGCCTTGCGCGCATACATTTTCGGCAGGAATGCGCGACTCATCCGGAACACGCTGCCTAGGGTAACGTCGAGAACGCGGCTCCACTGTTCGTCGGTCATGTCGATGACCGGCACTTCGCCGCCAAGACCCGCGTTGTTGATCAGGACATCGACCTGGCCAAGCTCGCGCAAGGCGGCCTCACAAAGGCTATCGATTTGCTCCTGCAGAGTCACATCGCAGATGCAAGTGGACGGACGCGCACAACCGACTTCGTCTGCGATTCTGTCTGCCGCTTCGCTCAACCGGCGCTCGTGTATATCGGCCAGCAACACCGTTGCACCTTCCTCGGCCGCCCGCTTTGCCGCTGCAAAGCCGATACCGGTACCGGCGGCTGCGGTTACAACCACAGTCTTGCCGCGAAGCAGGTCGCGAGGTTCAGGATACGGAGGAACAGTCACGGGTTGCCTTCACATTCGACCAGAACCGGAGCGGACTCCTTTGCGTGACCAGGCTGGCAAGTCCTCAGCGCAGTGAGACCGGCTTCAGCTTGCCCTCGCGCACCCAGTCGATGAGCACGAATTTCTGGATCTTGCCCGTCGGGTTGAGTGGAAAGCTGTCGATCCGGCACCACAA
>JBDUBN010000136.1:0-6843 GCA_040004085.1 Novosphingobium sp. | reverse complement strand
GGTTGGATGAGTCGCGGCGGCCAGCACGGGCGCGGTCAGGACGTCCGCATGACCGGGGCGCTGCGCATAACCTCCAGATCAGCCGCGACCATTTCCCGCACCAGTTCGCGCACCGGGGTTTCATGCCGCCAGCCGAGTTTCTGATGGGCCTTCGACGGATCGCCGATCAGCAGGTCGACCTCGGTAGGGCGGAAATAGCGCGGATCAACCTCGATCAGGCACTGGCCGGTCTTGCGGCAATAGCCCTTTTCATCCGCGCCCTGCCCATGAAATTCGATGGCAATGCCCGCGTCCTCAAACGCCCAGCGGACGAATTGGCGCACTTCGGTGGTTTCGCCGGTCGCCAGCACGAAATCCTCCGGCTCGTCGAGTTGCAGCATCATCCACATGCCCCGGACGTATTCCTTGGCGTGACCCCAATCGCGGCGGGCATCCAAGTTGCCAAGATACAGCCGGTCCTGTTTCCCCAGCGCAATGGCAGCGGCGGCGCGGGTGATCTTGCGCGTGACGAAAGTTTCGCCGCGCAGGGGGCTTTCGTGGTTGAACAGGATGCCATTGGAGGCGTGAAAGCCGTAAGCCTCACGGTAATTGATGACCATCCAGTAGGCATAAAGCTTGGCCACGGCATAAGGGCTGCGCGGATAAAACGGCGTGGTTTCGCGCTGCGGCACTTCCTGCGCCAGCCCGTACAATTCGGAGGTGGACGCCTGATAGAACCGGGTGCGCTTTTCCATGCCCAGAATGCGGATCGCTTCGAGCAGACGCAACGTGCCGATGCCGTCGGCGTTGGCGGTGTATTCGGGCGTCTCGAAACTGACCTGCACATGGCTTTGCGCGGCGAGGTTGTAGATCTCGTCCGGCTGGGTCTCCTGCACGATGCGGATCAGGTTGCTGGCGTCGGTCAGATCGCCGTAATGCATGCGGAAGCGCTGGTTTTCGACGTGCGGGTCCTGATAGATTTCCTCTATCCGCGCGGTGTTGAAGGAAGATGAGCGCCGCTTGATGCCGTGGACAACGTAGCCCTTGTCGAGCAGAAACCGCGCGAGATAGGCGCCGTCCTGACCGGTCACCCCGGTAATCAGGGCAACCTTGCCGCCTACGGTTTCAGCCCCCATGCCCGCCAATTCAGTTCTTTTTAGGGACCGAGAACGTGCCGGACACGCGCCCGCCGCCCGAACTGGTGGTGCCCCCGACTGCCGAGGATGACCCGCCGGAACGCCCATCGACACTGGCGACGCCGCTCGCCAGATCGATCACCATGCGCCCGCCGTGCAGCGTGTCGGTGCCGCGCAGCAGCGAGACATTGCCGACCATGGTGATGATCCGGCTGTTGAAATCGTAAATCGCCACATCACCGCGCGCGGTTTCGTTGCCGCGTTCAACGGTGACGCCGCCGGTCGCGTCAATCCGCTGGATTTTAAGGCTGCCCGCATCGGTATAGGCGACCGTGGTGCGCGCGGCGTGCAGATTGAGGCCGGCCTGGCTGATCGCGACATTGCCCGACAACACGACGCGGTTTTGCTTGTCCTGAAGCTCAATCCGGTCCGCCGCGTAATTGACCGGAGCGTTACTGTTGTGCCCGGCGATGGCCTGCCCCTGCGCGGCGATTCCGCCACTGACTAAAGCGACCAATGTGCCCGCAATCCCGCCAGCAAGGGCGGAGCGGGCGGCGAGCGATGAAAGGGACCGGCGCGTCATGGCCAATGCTCTAGGCGATTGCGCGGCCAAGGTGAAGTGCGCATTGCGATACCTGTCATTGGAACTTTAGCGCCATGCGCAGGGCCTGGCGCTCGCCATAAAACCACATGAGCGATCCGGCGCTGACCAGCAGGACCAGCGCCGCTCCGCCTGCCGCGCGCCACGACGTCAGACTGTCCAGCTGCCAGCCGAGCCACACCGCCAGCACCAGCGCCGGTGCGCCAATTGCCACTCGCCGTCCGAGTTCTCCCAGCAGTCCGCCGAACTGCGCCAGCAGCACATCATCGGCGACGACGCGCAAGGCATAGGCCCCGGCGGCACCCGGCAGCCCGAACCAGTGCAGTCCGGCCCACAGGCAGGCAAGGTACGGCAAGACCTCGATCAGATGCGAGGTGGCGATCAGGCGCGGTTTGTCGATGGCTTGCAGGTGGATGAAACAGCATATGCCGATGGCGTTGAACCAGCAGCCGACCAACATCAGTTGCGCCGGAAAAGCGGCGGCCTCGGCAAAATCGGGGCTGATCCACAGGCTGAGGAACGGGCGCACGAATACCGCGCCCGCGACAATCAGCGGCGTCATCAGCGCGGTGACCGCACGCATGCCGCGCAGGCTGAGCGCTTGCGCTTCGGCGCGGCTTCCTCCGGCTATGCGCGGCAACATCGCGTCGAGCAACGCGCCGGGGAAGATCAGGCTGCGCTGCGCCAGTTGGTACGGCACCGCGTAATGGCTCACCGCCTTCATCCCCAGCGCCGAGGCGATCAGCAGCCGGTCGATCATGTTGAGGAACGGATCGACCAGTGTCGACACCGTCACCCAGCCGCCGAACGACAGCAGATCGCGGACACGGGCGCGGTCAAATGCCGGGGTCCAGCCATGTGTAATCCGCCGCGCAATCACAAACGCCTGACAGCACAGCGCGGCTAGGCGCACGGCATAAAGCGCGGGCAGAACCCAGCCGAGTCTGGGTGAAATGAACACCGCCACCGCCAGTGGGACCAGTTGGCTGGCTGGCCCCATCACCACGTTGATCAGGTTCAGCTCGGCAAACCGCCCTGCCCCTTGCAACGCCCCGCGCAGCACGCTGCTCATCAGCATGAACGGCATCGCCAGCGCCATCCAGCCAATTGAGCCCAGCATTTCGGCCTGCAATTCAGGCGTCGAGGCGCGCGTGGTGCTGAAAAATGCCCATGCCGCCGGGATCAGCAACACCGCCGCGATCAGCCCCATGCCAAGGTTGACGCCCGCAGCGGTCCAGAAAATGCTGCGACGCGCGGGCAAGTCGTCGACATCACTGGCGGCAATGCGCTGCGCAGTCGCGGCGCTAAGGCCGAAATCGAACACGCCGAAATAGCCGATCAGCGAGCCTATAATGGCCAGCATCCCGTACCGCGCTTCGCCGATGGTGTGGATATAGAGCGGCACCGAAACGAGCGACACGGCGGTTGGCACCAGCGCGGCGGCAAGGTTATAGCCGCTGTTGCGGATGATGCTCATGTGGCCCCTTAAACTTCGTTCTCAAATTCTCATTTGTCGTCATCCTGAACTTGTTTCAGGACCCATTGTGCCGCAAGCTCAGTGCAAGCAGGATAGCCGCCAAGCCGCGAGGTCGTGTCTGCAAAACGGAGCTTAGATCTGTGTAGCGAAATGGGTCCTGAAACAAGTTCAGGATGACGAAATTGGATGGATAGCGACATGCCATCCTAACGGCTTTGCGCCTCCCGCGCCATGCTCTATGCCTGCCCAATGATCAGTTCAGGACACGCATGCAATTTCGCCGCCTAGCAATCGCCGGACTCATCGAGATCACGCCCCGGCGGATCTCTGACGAACGTGGCTGGTTTGCGGAAGTGTTCCGGCTGGAACTGCTGCAAGAGCATATCGACATGGCGAGGTTCGTTCAGGAAAACGAATCCTTCAGCCTGCTGCCCGGCACCATTCGCGGGCTGCATTTCCAGACGCCGCCACATGCGCAGGGCAAGCTGGTGCGCTGTCTGACCGGATCGATCCATGATGTCGTCGTGGACTTGCGCCACGGCTCAGCCAGCTATGGCGAGTGGCTGGCGGTCATGCTGTCAGCCAGCCGAGGCAACCAACTCTGGGTGCCGCCGGGCTTTGCGCATGGGTTTTGCACGCTGGAGCCTGACTGCACGGTGGCCTACAAAGTCACCGCCCCATACAGCCCAGCGCATGATAAGGGGCTGGCGTGGGATGATCCGCAGCTTGGCATTGATTGGCCAGCGGCGGCTGATCCGCAAACTTTGTCCGCCAAGGACTGCGTGCAGCCCAAACTGGCCGATTTGCCTGCATATTTCACCGCGGAGGCACGTCCCCCATGCGCGTGATCGTCACCGGCGGGGCAGGCTTTATCGGATCGGCACTGGTCCGCTATCTGGTGGACTTGGGGTATGAGGTGCTTAACATCGATGCACTGACTTATGCTGGCAATCTCGCTTCGTTGGGCGATGTAGATGGGCGCGACAATTACCGCTTTCTGCACGCCAATATCTGTGACCGCGCGGGCCTTGCGGCAGCACTGGCCGATTTCCAGCCCGACCGGATCATGCACCTTGCGGCGGAAAGCCATGTCGACCGCTCCATCACTGGCGCGAGCGATTTCATCCACACCAATGTCTTGGGCACCTTCACTCTTCTGGAGGCGGCGCGTGAATTCTGGGCCGGGCTGGACGCGGCGGCGCGAGGAGCGTTCCGGTTCCTGCACGTTTCCACCGATGAGGTTTATGGGTCGCTTGGGTCTGACGGACTGTTTGCCGAAACCACGGCTTACGATCCGAGTTCGCCCTATTCCGCATCGAAAGCCGCGTCCGATCACCTCGCCCGTGCATGGCACCGCACGTATGGTCTGCCAGTGATCGTCTCCAACTGTTCGAACAATTACGGACCGTATCAGTTCCCCGAAAAGCTGATCCCGCTGACCGTGCTGAACGCGCTGGAGGGCTTGGCCCTGCCGGTTTATGGCCACGGTGAGAACGTGCGCGATTGGCTGTACGTCGAAGACCATGTCGCCGCGCTCGATCTGATCGCCGCGCGCGGACGAGTGGGTGAAACCTACAATGTCGGCGGCGGCAATGAGCGGCGCAACGTGGATGTCGTGCGCGCGATTTGCTCGGTGCTTGATCGGCTGGTTCCGACAGAGCGCCTGCGCGAAGAGCTGATTACCTTCGTAACTGACCGTCCGGGTCATGATGCCCGCTACGCCATCGACGCGAGCAAGCTGGAGAGCGAACTCGGCTGGCGGGCGCAGCATTCGTTCGAGAGCGGGCTGGAAAAGACCGTGCGCTGGTTCCTGGACAACGACTGGTGGTGGCAGCCCTTGCGGACGCGCTATGCCGGTGAGCGGCTGGGGTTGCCGAGTTGAAGGTGGTTGTCACAGGAGGGCCGGGTCAGCTGGTGCTGTCACTGGCGGAGCGTGGTGCATTGGCAGGGCATCAGGTCGTCGCGGTCGGCCCGCCCCAACTCGACCTTGCGGGTGATAACGATGCCGGAATTCTGGCCGCTCTGCGCGCCGCCCAGCCGCAAGTGATCGTCAACGCCGCCGCCTTCACCGCTGTCGATAAGGCGGAAAGCGAGAGCGAACTGGCCGTTGCCATCAACGCGCGCGGGGCCGGGGCGGTGGCGCGCACGGCGGCGGAACTGGGCGTGCCACTGATCCACATCTCCACCGATTATGTGTTTTCAGGCGGCAAGCCCGCGCCTTATGTGGAAAGCGACTCTCCCGCCCCCACGGGCGTCTATGGCGCGTCAAAGCTGGCGGGCGAGGAGGCGGTGCTGGCGGCATGCGCCAACGCAGCGATTCTGCGCACGGCTTGGCTCTACAGTCCATTCGGCCAAAATTTCGTCAGAACCATGCTGGGCCTCGCGGCCTCTCGCGATGAAATCAGCGTGGTTTGCGACCAGATCGGCAGTCCGACATCGGCGCTCGATCTGGCCGATGCGGTGCTGGCCGTCGCCGCGAACCTGATCGCCAGCCCTGATCCGGCCTTGCGCGGTGTGTTCCATGCAGCGGGCGAAGGGGCGGCCAGTTGGGCGCAGTTTGCCGAGGTAATTTTCACGGCCTCAGCAGCGCGCGGGGGTCCTTCAGCGCGGGTGATCCCGATCACCACCGCCGAATATCCCACCACTGCCAAGCGCCCCGCCAATTCGCAGCTAGATTGCGGCAAGCTGGCGCGGACCCACGGCCTACGCCTGCCGGACTGGCAATCGAGCGTGGATGCGGTAGTCAGCCGACTAGTTATGCAAGGGGTTGGCGCGCGATGAAGGGCATCATTCTGGCCGGGGGCACCGGCAGCCGCCTGTTCCCGATGACCATGGCGGCGTCGAAGCAACTGATGCCGGTCTATGACAAGCCGATGATCTATTACCCGCTGTCCACCCTGATGCTGGCGGGCATTCGCGAGGTGTTGGTGATCACCACCCCGTACGATGCGCCGGCGTTTCAGCGGCTGCTCGGCGACGGATCGCAGTGGGGCATGACGCTCAGTTACGCCGTCCAGCCGGAGCCGAAGGGGCTGGCGCAGGCCTATACCATCGGCGCGAGTTTTGTGGCTGGTGGGCCGTCGTGTCTGGTGCTCGGCGATAACATCTTTTTCGGCCACGGGTTGCCTGAGACTTTGCAAAAGGCCGCGGCTCAGGATCACGGCGCGACGGTGTTTGCCTACCATGTTGCTGATCCGGGCCGCTATGGCGTGGTCGAGTTCGACGCCAACAAGCGCGCGGTTTCTATCGAGGAAAAGCCTCAGCACCCGCGATCGAACTGGGCGGTAACCGGCCTTTATTTCTATGACGCGCAAGTGGTCGACATCGCCGCCCGCCTCTCTCCGTCAGCGCGCGGCGAACTGGAGATCACCGACGTCAACCGCGCCTATCTGGAACGCGGCCAGCTTAATGTCGAACTGATGGGCCGGGGCTATGCCTGGCTCGATACCGGCACACCCGACAGCCTGCTTGAAGCCGCCGAATTCGTCGCCACGCTGGAACGCCGCCAAGGCATGAAAATTGCCTGCCCCGAAGAAATTGCCTGGCGCATGGGTTTCATCGACCAAAGCGCACTCGACCGGGCAATCGCTGCCCACGGCAGCAGTGCCTATGCCGGGTACTTGCGCGGGCTGGTTGGGTGATCGCATGAA
>JBDUBN010000531.1:0-2062 GCA_040004085.1 Novosphingobium sp. | reverse complement strand
TTGAGGTTGCGCGACGTTACGACCCACCAGGCGGTGTCGAGGCAATCGGTGGCAGCCCCGATGTCCATCATCGCCTGAATCATTTCGCCGGTGTCGCCGGGGTTGGCGCTGGTCCATTCGTCGGTCGTCGGCCCGTCAGTCACCTTCTGGCGGAAGGCCTTGTTGCGCGAGAAGCCGCCGACATTGATGATCACGCCTTGACGCGCGCGCACGGCAACTTCCTTGCCGTCGCGCGCAATCCTGACGCCGACCACGCGCCCGTCTTCGACAATCAGACCCTTGCCGGGGCTGTTGAGTTGGATGTTAAGGCCTTCGCGCAGTGCGATCTGCAGCATCCGGCCCTGTATCGCGGCTCCGTTGCCGACCGTCTGGGTGCCCTTCAACTTGTCGCGCAGGACCAAGAGGCCGAACCGCACCGCCTTGAGCTTGCCCGCAAGCGTGCGCTTCATCAGGAACAGCGTTGGAAACTCGTCCGAGGCCATCGGCAGTTCGGTCATCGGCGGATACATCGCCAGATGATCTTCCCAATCGCCCAGTTCATGGATGTTGAACGGTTCGGGCAGGATCGACCGGCCCTGCGGCTCGCCGCCCGGAAGGTTGTCATAATAGTCCGGCCAATCATCCCGCGGGCGTCGGACCTTGAGGCCCTTGCCGCGCAGGTAGTCGAGCATCCGCGGCGCTGCCTTGAGAAACGCGTCGCGCCGGGCCGGGGTGACGGCAGGCCCGGCGTAAGTCACGCAGCTATCGAAGTATTGCTTTGACCGCTCAAAGCTATCGGCGATTCCGGCCTCTTTCAGCAGACTGCTGTTCGGGATCCACCAGACCCCGCCCGAAAAACTGGTCGAACCGCCGAACCGGTCTTCCTTTTCCAGTATGACGGCGGTCTTACCCTGCTGCTTGGCAACGAGGGCGGCCGGCACCGAGCCTCCGCCAGAGCCGATGATGACGATGTCATATTCCTGATCCAGCGGCGGATTGACGACAGCCATGACCTCTCACACTCCTTGATGCGCTATTCTTTACGGCGCTTGATCGGACCGCACGTGTCCGACCAAACGCTAGCCGCAGCCATGGCAAGCGCAATGCCGAACCAGCCAGCCTCGGGGCTCATCACGTCTGCGATGTCTCCTGCGGTCAGCCTGCGCCAGCGATCAGGGCCAGACGAGGTCCAGCCTCAGGACGCCGTTGACCATGCCGGTAGCAAGTGTCGGTTTTGTCCCCGGCTTGATGTGGAAATCGGGAATACGGCTGAGCCACTCGCGCAGGAAAATCCGCAGTTCACGCCGTGCGAGGATGGCTCCAGGGCAGGCGTGGGGCCCATTACCGAATGCGGCGTGAGTGCCCTTGCGCTCAAAATCGACGGTCAGCGGGTCAGGATTGATGCGGTCGTCCATACCCACCAGCAGATTGGGCGGCAGCAATCGCTCGCCCTCCTTCATGGCCACGCCCTTGTATTCGAAATCGTGGGTGATCACGCGGGCGGTATTGGCCATGCCGTGGCGGCGGACCAGTTCTTCGATTACCTGCTTGAGAAACTCGTCATCATCGAGCCGGGCGACCACCTGGCGGCGATGATCGTCATGCGTGGCAAGGAACCGCGCGAAGAACGAGAGCATGCCCGCCACCGTGTCCAGCCCGCCGAACAGGACGAGCGCGGCGTAGGAGATCGCCTCGTCGAGGGCAATCGGCTCGCCGTTCACCTTGACGTTCACGATCTGCGACAGGAGATCGTCGCCCGGCGTCTCGCGGCGCTCGACTACCCACTTGTAGAGGTAAGCGCCCATGTCTTGTATGGCTTTGCCCCGCGTCGCCGCATCGCGCCCGCGTACTGAAGCCTCGGCGATCGGCAGCAGGAAGTCCTTGTCCTCAAGCGGCAGGTTCACCAGCCGCAGAAACACGTGGATCGGTAGAACCTTGGCGAAGCTTTCGACGAACTCGCACCCGCCCAGCGGCACCAGCGCCTCGATTGTCTCGACCGCTACGTCGTGGACGCCCTGCTCCAGTTTGGCGACCACGCCGGGCTGCAGCGCTTGCATCAGCGGTCGGCGGTATTGGGCGTGAA
>JBDUBN010000530.1:0-2063 GCA_040004085.1 Novosphingobium sp. | reverse complement strand
AGAAATACAGCGCGCGACAGGCCGCCGTCGACGGCGATGGATTCGCCCGTCACGCCGCTGCCCAACTGCGAACAGAGGAACACGATTGGATCGGCCACCTCCTCCACTTCGAGCATCCGCTTCAAGGCAGCGGGTTCGCCGGCCTCGCGCGCGATGATGGCATCAACCGTGGTACCTTCCTCAGCGGCCATTTCGGCGAACCATTCCTCGATATGCTCGGTCCTGGTGACGCCCGGGTGAATGATGTTGACGGTGATTCCGTCGCGCCCGACCTCGTCCGACAGGGTCTTGGTGAAATGGACGAGCGCGGTGTTGCGCATTCCCGACAGCGCCTCGGTGCAACGCGCAGTCAGTCCGCCAACATTGACAATGCGGCCCCACCCAGCCTTGCGCATATGCGGCACGCAGGCCTTGGCGGTACGGAAATAGCCAAACAGCTTGGTGTTGAGGTCAAGCATCAGCATGTCCTCGTCGGCCTGTTCGATCTCATTGCGAACCAGGCCGCCTGGCGCTGCTGCACAGTTCACCAGGATGTGCACTGCGCCGAACTTGGCGACCGTCGTGTCGATAAGAGCCTGGACGGATTCCTTGGAAGTCGTGTCGGTCGGTACGGCGATGATGTCGCCGCCGGTAGTCCGGCGTAGTTCCTCGGCAGCGGCTTCCAGCTTCGCGACCGTGCGCGCGGCGATCACCACCTTGGCGCCGGCCAGCAGCAACTTGCGCGCCGTTTCCTTGCCGATACCGACACCGCCGCCGGTGATAATGGCAACCTTGCCTTCAATTCCCAGTTCCAGACACATCGTTGAACTCCTTTTCAGATTGGTCTTTTCAGTTTGGCCATATCAGTCAGGCCATTTCAGTCAGGCACGCGCAGCGAGACGCGCGCGCCATCGATCCCATCAAATTCCACGCGGATCGTATCGCCTGCGAAAATCTCGGTTGCCCCGGTGCAAGTGCCCGAAGCGATCAGTTGTTCGCGCTGCAAGGTGCAGCTTTCGTTCTCGCGGAGCCAGTTAGCCAGCCAGACCAACGCATCGAGCGGATCTGCCATGACCCGCGCCGTTCCGCCCTCGGTCACTTCGTCGGCACCTCGCGTCAGAGTCACGTGTATGTCGGCAAAGCGGTTGTCCCATTGCGCGGCAAGCTTACGGCCCAAGACCAGACCATGCGCCATCGAATTGTCGGCGATCAGCAGGGGCAAGGACAGGTCGCTGGAAGCGAAGCGCGTGCGAACGATTTCGATTCCGGCGTAAATGCCCTTCAGCGCGCCGCAGACGTCCTCGCGGGTGTAGGGCGCGTCCTGCATGGGCAGATCTCTGCCCATTTCGAAGACTAGTTCGGCTTCTGCGAACATCTCGGTACCGGCAAAGGCGATCTCGCTGCGGTTGGAATAAATCGCGCTCGCGCAGAGGCGCCCGACAGTCGGCTCACTCGCGCCGAAAGCTTCGCGCACGCCCGCGCCAGTAAGTCCCAGTTTCCACACCATGATCGGCATCCGTGCATTGGCGATCAGTCGTCGCTGGATGTCATAGGCCTCGGGCACAGTGGGGCAGATCGTGGGCAGGGGAACAGCCGCTCCCCTAGCGCGCGATGCGGCCAGCAAGGCTTTCTCCAGTTCGTCGAAGTCGCTCTTCACGGGAATCTCCCCTGACCGGAATGGCAGGATCATTGTCGCGCATATGCAACAACCAACTTTTGAAATCTAGTATTGTTTACTTTATGCGATTTAGCTAATCAGGGGATGGAATCGTTGCGGGGCTCATCACGTCTCTCGCAACTTTGGGATCGGGAAGCCAAGGGTAACGCCATGTCACAGCAGTCTGCAACGTATTCAAAGGCCGAATCGCTCGGCACCGCCCTGGCCAAAGCTCCGCTTGGCCTGATCATCGGCGGGAAGTCCGTACCTGCCCTTTCGGGCAAGACCTTCGCCACCGTCAACCCAGCGACCGGCGAGGAAATCTGCCAGGTGGCCGAAGGCGGCGTGGCCGATGTCGACCTAGCGGTGAATGCGGCGCGCAAGGCGTTGGTCGATCCGTCCTGGCGCGATATGAGCGCGGTCGATC
>JBDUBN010000529.1:0-2063 GCA_040004085.1 Novosphingobium sp. | reverse complement strand
TTTTGTTGCCGGTGGTCAGCAGCATCGGGCCGAACTTGTTGGACAGCGCCATCAGGGTCACCCCGCGAATGCGCGACTGCAGGTTTTCCTCGGTGATATCGACTTTCACGTCGGCAAAGCTATCGCTGAGCATCAGATCGAACCCGGCCACCGCGGGCTGGATGGGGATCGTATCGAGTTTGCAGCCAATCAACCGGGCGCACTCGGCGGCGTCGTCCAGCGATTCCTGGCCGGTAAAGCGGCTGGGCAGCATTACGCACCATACCCGGTCTGGCCCGAGTGCGTCGGCGGCGATGGCGGCGCAGATCGCGCTATCGATTCCGCCCGATAGCCCGAGCACCACGCCGGGAAAGCGGTTGCGATCAACGTAATCGCGCAGTGCCAAGACCATCGCGCAATAGATGTCTTCCGGCCGATCGGCGAGGCTGGCGATTTCTCCCCGGTCGCAGCGCCAGCCGGTGGCGGTGCGGGTCCAATGGGTGGTGACTTCCTGCTCTTCCCAGTCCTTCATCTGCACGGCCAGACTGCCATCGCCATTGATGACAAAGCTGGCGCCGTCGAACACCAGTTCGTCCTGGCCGCCAACCCGGTTGAGGTAGGCCAGCGGCAATCCGGTATCGACTGCGCGGCGCTTTGCAACGCCGTCGATGCGCAGCGCGTCCTTGTCGATCTCGTAAGGGCTGCCGTTGACGCAGAGGAACAATTCCGCGCCGAAATCAGCGAGATGGCGGCAGACGTCCGGATGCCAGATGTCCTCGCAAATCGGCACACCGATCATCACGCCGCGAAAGATGATTGGTTCGGGCAAGGGGCCGGGCTGGAACAGCCGCATTTCGTCGAAAGTGCCGTAATTGGGCAGCTCGTGCTTCAGCCGGATCGCCGCGACTTTGCCCTGATCGAGCAGCGCGACGCCATTGTGCAGCGCCCCGTCCTGAACGAATACGCTGCCGACCAGCATCGCCGGGCCGCCATCGGCGGTGGCCGATGCCAGCTTGGTCAGTTCCGAGGCAGCGCGCTGGATCAGCGCCGGTTTCAGGATCAGGTCTTCGGGCGGATAGCCGATCAGTTGCAGTTCGGGAAAGACGATCAGGTCGGCGTTTCCCGCCCTTTCCCGCGCGGCGAGCATGGCAGCGGCGTTGCCCGCAAGGTCGCCGACGGATTGATTGAGCTGGGCGAAAGTGATCTTGAGCGTGTCTGGCATCGGGCTAACCTAAGGTGCGCGGCGCTGAGGGGCAATGGTAACTGCGCTTGATTAAGCGGGTGCGCTGATCGCGTGATCGCACTTTTCGCTGGTTGTTTTTGCGCCGCCGCTCATCATCGAAAACGCGACATAGCCGCTGAGCACGACGACCACGAAAGCGGCGACCAGCCAAGGCAGGTATTTTTCGATGAACGTCTTGATCGGCGGGCCGAAAATCCGGAACAGGATGCCCACCGCCAGGAATATCACCCCGCGAGAGGCCAGGCTGGCGGCGACGAAGGTGAACAGCGGAAACGAGATGAACCCGGCGGTTACGGAAATTAGCAGGAACGGGATTGGTGTCGCTGCCTTGAAGACGATGATTTCGGCCCCGTACTCGCGCAAATAGCAGGCGGCTTTGGGGAACGATTCAGTCAGGCCTAAGGCGGAGAGCAGTTGCTGGCCGATTGTATCGTAGACGAAATGGCCAATGCCATAGCCGAGCAGTCCGCCCAGCACTGACGCGAACGTGGTGATCACGGCAAAGCGGACCGCCTTTTTTGGTTCGGCCAGGCACATCAGCGCCAGCAGCGGATGCGGCGGGAAGGGGAACAGCCCGCCATCGGCAAACGAAAAGAACGCCAGCCACAATTCCGCGCGTGGATGCGACGCCTTGGTCAGGATCCAGTTATACAGGCGGTGCAGCATCGGCAAACTCCGGGGATGGGTAGTTGTGCGCTGCAATAGGGGGAGAGCGACAAAGCGGCAAGACGCGGGCAAAGAAACCTATTTGGTTCTTTTATCTTGACATCGTCACGCTGTTTGGGTACATATATGGAACATCGCGAAAGACCGAGTCGCTTCCCCTGCTTCCCGGCCCCAC
>JBDUBN010000528.1:0-2068 GCA_040004085.1 Novosphingobium sp. | reverse complement strand
ACCGGTCGCAACTTTTGGTCGATTTCCGCGTTCACCTGAAAACGCGCAGCGTTTGGCCGCAGCATTTGGTCTTGAGGAGACGCATATGGCAATTCGTCCCTTGTACTGCGTTAAAGCCAATCAACCGTGAAACGTACATCTGCCGTGGCCGCGCGATGGGATGAAACTACGCCCGATCGGATCCCAGTGCTGTTGGTTTTCGCATCGCGGGAAACTGCCATAAGGCCGGTCCTGGCCGTTCCGGCGTTGGCACGGGCATTACGCGAAGTGAGGCAGTCGGGACTGGAGCATTGCTTCGTTCACATTCCCGGCGGTCCGCCGTCCGAACCGGCTATCGACAAAGAGATCGAGCGTCTGGCTCGCGGTCTTGCGGTTACTTACTGTGACGATATGCCGATGCAGCCGGCGTTGATCGTGCCCGGCGAAGGGCTGGTCCCATCCCCCGAGTTGAGCGCCAGACTCCGTGCCAAATCCGCAGCGGGCTACTGTGAACCGGTGCCGCGTGGCAGAACGACTGCTGATTTCGCGCTGCCACTGGCGGTGGCCAACCGCTCGCTTGATGACAAGGCCAAGGAGCTGCTGGCTGGCACCGGTAAAGCCCGTGACGGCATTATTTCGCGCACCCTCAACCGGCCAATATCACAGGCGATCACGCATATCGTCCTGCGGCTGTTCGGGCCCATCAATCCAAACCTTGCGACAGCGGTAACGGCAATAATCAGCTTGATAATGCTGGCCGCGCTGCTGCTGATACCCGGCCAGACGGGTTTGCTCGCAGGCGCGCTGCTGTTTCAGACCGCATCGATTGTCGATGGCGTCGACGGCGAGATTGCGCGGGCAACGTTCCGCACCTCAGCCAAAGGGGCAAGCCTCGATTCGCTGGTCGACGCGGCCACCAACTTCCTGTTTTTTATTGGTATTATCGGCAACCTTTATGCAGCAGGCGACGCTCAGACCGCCTTCATCGTCTTCGCCGGCATGTGCGGACTGGTGCTGGGAACAATCGTGCTGGGGCGGAGCGCGGAGCGGCGGCGCGGGGTGGTTGATTTCGAAACGCTGAAGCAGCAACTGCCCACGCGAAACTCGCGGGTGATGCAGTGGCTGATCTGGCTGACGATGCGCGATTTCTATGCGTTCGGCATCGCCCTGCTGATAGCGGTCGGACTGGTGGTGCCCGCTGTGATGGCGTTCTCCACCGTGGTCGCTGGCTGGCTTACGGTAGTGCTGGTCACGCTGGTAGTGCCGGTACGCAAAGCACCGAACATGCCGGCCTACTCGCCCGAGTAGCCGCCTATCATCGGCAGGATTTCGCCAGTGATATAGCTGGAGCACTGGTTCGATGCGAGAAAAACATAGGCCGGGGCGATTTCCTCCGGCTGTGCGGGGCGCCTCATCTGGGTCTTGGCTCCGAACTGCGAGACATCTTCCGCTTGCTTGTCAGACGGATTCAGCGGGGTCCATACCGGTCCCGGCGCGACCGCATTCACCCGGATACCCTTGGGCACCAGATGCGATGCCAGCGACCGGGTAAAGGCATGAATGCCACCCTTTGTCATCGAGTAATCAAGCAAGTCCTTGTTGCCCATGATGCCGGTGACCGAGCCGGTGTTCACCACCGCGCTACCGGGTTTCATGTGCGGCACCGCGGCCTTGGTCATGAAGAAATAGCCATAGAGGTTTGTCTTCAGCGTGTGATCGAAATGCTCTGGTGTCAGATCTTCAAGGCTGGGCGAATGGACCTGAAACGCGGCGTTGTTGACCAGAATGTCGATGCGGCCAAAGTCGTTCATCACTTGTTCCACCGCATCCTGACAAAACGCGTAATCACGCACGTCGCCCGAGATGGTGATACAGGCCTGCCCCTCTTCCTCAACCGCGCGCTGGGTGGCCTTGGCATCGGCGTGTTCGTCCAGATAGAGCACCGCCACGTCCGCCCCTTCGCGCGCGAACAGCACCGCGACCGCACGGCCGATTCCTGAATCCCCGCCCGTGATGATCGCGGTCAGTCTCTCCCGCGCGCAGTGGATGCCTTGCCGCTTTTCTTGCTGTCCGCCACGGGAATGCCTTT
>JBDUBN010000527.1:0-2068 GCA_040004085.1 Novosphingobium sp. | reverse complement strand
AACATGTTTCGCACGATCATAGTCGCTCCCGCTCCGTCATCCCCCGGCGCGGCGGAGGAGTATTCGCAGCTTCAGTCCCGCATTCAGGGGATCTACGCCAAGGGGCAGGGTACGCTCAAAGGTCAGCCGATCAACGGCAGCGATATCGAAGCGGCCATGGGCACCAACCGCAATCCCGATGAACTGAAGGAAATGTGGACCAGCTGGAATGACAATGTCGGCACCCCGATGAAGGCCGATTACGTCCGCATGGTCGATATCTCCAACCAAGGCGCGCGTGAACTGGGCTACGCCGATACCGGCGCGCTGTGGCGGTCGAACTACGACATGACGCCTGAAGCCTTCACCGCCATGACCGAACGGCTGTGGGCGGAGGTTAAGCCGCTTTACCAGCAACTGCATTGCTACACCCGGATGAAACTGAACGAGAAATACGGGGCCACGGTTCAGGCGCGCACCGGGCCGATCCGCGCCGATTTGCTGGGCAATATGTGGTCGCAGGAGTGGGGCAATATCTATGACGTGGTGGCCCCGAAAGGCGCGGGCGATCTGGGCTTTGATACCGGCGAATTGCTTACTGCCAAGGGCTATGATCCGCTGAAAATGGTTAAGGCGGGTGAGAACTTCTATTCCTCGATCGGGTTTAAGCAATTGCCCGCAACATTCTGGCAACGTTCACAATTTACCAAGCCACGCGACCGCGAAGTGGTGTGCCATGCCTCTGCGTGGGACATCGACAACAAGGACGACCTGCGGATCAAGATGTGCATCAAGGTGAACACCGATGACTTCGTGACGATCCACCACGAACTCGGCCACAACTATTACCAGCGCGCCTATAACGGCCAGCCCTTCCGCCTCTATATGGAAGGGGCTAACGATGGCTTCCACGAGGCGATCGGCGATACCATGGCGCTGTCGATCACCCCGCAATACCTCGTCCAGATCGGGTTGCTCGATCCCGCCAAGGTGCCGAGCGCCGACAAGGACACCGGCCTTCTGCTGCGTCAGGCTATGGACAAGGTGGCGTTCCTACCGTTTGGCCTGCTGATAGATCGGTGGCGCTGGCAGGTGTTTTCGGGCGAAATCAAGCCGCAGGATTATGAGAAATCTTGGGTCCAGATGCGCCGCCAGTATCAGGGTATCATGCCGCCGGTAGAGCGCAGCGCCGATGCCTTTGACCCCGGCGCGAAGTATCACGTGCCCGCCGTCGTGCCCTACACCCGCTACTTCCTCGCCCGCATCCTGCAGTTCCAGTTCTATGAAGCAGCCTGCAAAACCGCTGGCTGGAAAGGCCCGCTACATCGTTGCTCGTTCTATGGCAATAAGGCGGTCGGCGCGAAGTTGAACGCGATGCTCAGCATGGGCGCAAGCAAGCCTTGGCCCGACGCGCTGCAGGCATTCACCGGCACACGCGAAATCAGCGGCAAATCGATGATCCGCTACTTCGCACCGCTGTCAGCCTGGCTGAAAAAGCAGACCAAGAGCGAGGCGTGCGGGTGGTGAGGGCTACCTGAACGGCGGCTCATTAAAAGCGCGGAGTTTGCGGGAGTGCAGTTTTGCACCCTCGGCCCGGAGCAGTTCGCAGGTGGTCACGCCGATCTTGAGGTGGGAGGTGATCGCTTCCTCGTAAAAGCGATTGGCTTGCCCCGGCAGCTTGATTTCCCCGTGCAGTGGCTTGTCAGACACGCAGAGCAGGGTGCCGTAGGGAACGCGGAAGCGGTAGCCTTGCGCTGCGATAGTGGCGCTTTCCATGTCGATGGCGATGGCGCGCGATTGGCTGAACCGGTGGGAACTGTCGGTATAGCGCAGTTCCCAGTTGCGATCGTCGGTAGTGACGACGGTGCCGGTGCGCATCCGCTTTTTGAGGTTGGGCCCAGCCTCACCGCTGATCATTTCGGCTGCGGTAGCGAGCGCGACTTGCACTTCGGCGATGGCCGGGATGGGGATTTCGGGCGGCAGCACGCAATCGAGCACGTGGTCGTCGCGCAGATAGGCGTGGGCGAGCACATAGTCGCCGATCCGCTGGGTATCGCGCAGGCCGCCGCAGTGGCCGATCATCAGCCAG
>JBDUBN010000526.1:0-2076 GCA_040004085.1 Novosphingobium sp. | reverse complement strand
CGACAATACCAAGTTGACGATTCGGCACCCTCTCGCTAAGGGCCGCGCTTTCCGCGGTAATGCCTATCGGGTTTTGCCGCGAATCTAGTTATATTCAACAGACAAATGGCTGGCCCCCAAGGCTGCCGAACGAAGGACTGACATGGCCAATACGCCGCAAGCCAAAAAGCGCATCCGCCGCAATGAAAACCGCGCTGCCATCAACGGCGCGCGCATTGGCCGCATCCGCACTTTCGTCAAGAAGGTCGAAGCCGCCATCGCCGGTGGTGACAAGCCAGCCGCTGCCGAAGCGCTGCAGGCCGTCCAGCCAGAACTCGCTCGCGGCGTTGCGCGCGGCGTGCTGCACAAGAACACAGCGTCGCGCAAAATGTCGCGTCTGGTCAAGGCCGTCACCGCACTCTGATGCTGCGAATCACCCGCTGACTGTTTCGTGCAGTTTCAGAGGGTTTTGACGGTACGAAAACGGAACATGGCCGGGGGCGATCCCCCGGCCTTTTTCGTGCCTGGGCGATGTTTGATCGCGGTTAGTTACGCCCGCGACCAAAAACCGTGAGATTCCCGCGATTCGTCGCAGAAGTTCGTGATAACTGTTATATTTCAATTATTTATCTACAAAGCTCACGCATTTCTTTGGGTCGTGGGAAGTCAAGGCGGTTTATTTCAGTTTTTTTGCAGTCCGGCGCTTGCGCGGATCGCCAATGGCTCGTTTAACTGCACTCGTCCGCTCAACAGTGGTTATGAAGCGGGCCATACTGATCACGATTCGTCATCTTCGTTAGGGCCAGGGGGTTCTGCGCGTTGTTTGATATGCGTCTGCCGCAACGGCAATTGGTCTTAACGCCAATTGCCGCTGACTTTCGGCTGTCCATGAATCTGAACGGAATGGACAAATAGCCGGTTCGGTAAATGTGCCGATTCGACGGTCGTGATAAGTAGGAGCGGTCAAGGTGTGGGGATCCAGAGTGGCGGGGCAATCAATGAAGGCGCACGCGTTTCGCAAATGGGCACAGGCTCGTCCGGAAGCAATATCGGCTTTTCGCAAGGACAAGTGGCTGTGAAGATCAAATCAGGCGAAACACGGATGACCGAAGATCAAGATGCTATGGACCTTGCCGCAGACTGGGCTGACATCAGCCAGGGCCTGCGCAAGGATTTGGGCCAACAGCTCCACAGCCAATGGATCAGGCCCATAGCGCTGGGCTGTTTCTGCAAGGACACCGGAACACTCGACTTGTTCCTGCCGACCGAATTTTCCGCCAACTGGGTCGCAGACCGCTTTGCTGACCGTTTGTCGCTGGCGTGGAAAATCGCGCGCTCCGAAGTGCGCAATGTCCGGATTTCAGTCCATCCGGGCCGCCGCGGCATGCCCGACTTGCGCCTTGGCAGCAGCGATGCGCGCCGCCCGGCCAATGACGGCGCCGGTCCCGCGCCCTCGCTGCAATCAAGCCGTCTGGCGATGGCCAGCGGAGAATATGGCGGGCTGGGCAACGATACCATCGGGCTCGGTTCGATGGGCCTTGATCCATCGCTGACCTTCGCCAGCTTTGTCACCGGCACCTCCAACGTGCTCGGCTGCAACGCGGCTCAGCGCATGGCGGCGGTGGAGACCCCGCAGTTTTCGCCGCTCTATCTCAAGGCCGCAACCGGGCAGGGCAAGACGCATCTGCTTCACGCCATCGGTCACTTGTACCTTGCCAATCACCCGCGCGCGCGTATCTTTTACTGCTCGGCCGAACGCTTCATGGTCGAGTTCGTGCAGGCGCTGCGCCAGAACCAGATGATGGAGTTCAAATCGCGGCTGCGCGGCTTTGACCTGCTGATGGTTGACGACATCCAGTTCATCATCGGCAAGGCCAGCGCGCAGGAAGAACTGCTCTATACCATCGATGCGCTGCTGGCTGAGGGCAAGCGGCTGGTGTTCGCCGCCGACCGCGCGCCGCAAGCATTGGATGGCGTCGAACAGCGCCTGCTCTCGCGCCTGTCGATGGGTCTTGTCGCGGACATCGCGCCCGCCGACATCGAACTGCGCCGCCTGATCCTCGATCACCGCCTCGCGCGTTTTGCCCCTACGCAAGT
>JBDUBN010000135.1:0-6897 GCA_040004085.1 Novosphingobium sp. | reverse complement strand
CCCTTCCACGTTTCCGCCAGCCCTTCCGCCACCAGTTCGCCGCCAAGGCTGCGGCCGCTTCGCACAACCGTGCGCAGGCTGCGGCCGTATTTGTCCACGTCGCGGGGGCCGGATTGGAGTTCGAAGGGGCCTCGGTTCAGCAGGGTGATCAGGCGGCGGGTCGCGGCGTCGCCCAGTTGTTGTTCGTAGGCGCATTTCGCGCCGTGGGTTTCGGGGGCGTTGATGTCGGCGATGCGGATTTTTTCGCCTGATAGCCAGAAGGTGTCGCCATCGACGACACAGGTGTTGCGGGGGCCGGGCGCGCATAGAGCGAACAGGGCGGCGGACAGGATGATCGGGTGAGCCATCCCGGGTAAAGACGATGGACGGGCGTGCGGTTCCATCCGGGCGAATGCGTGGCTTCCCTCCGATTTGGACGTTCAAGCGGCGGTTTTCTGCGGTTTTCGTCGCGCGCTGGGCTTAGGAAAAGTGTTTCGCGCGGAGACGCAGAGAAGAAAATGCGCAGAGGCGCGGAGATGGTTTTTGCGGCAGGGCCGCGCTTTTCTCGATGGTTTTGTGTGGGGATGGGATTGTCCGGAAGGCCTGCGGCGTGGGTGCTCGGCGTCTCCGCGCCCTTTCTTCTCTGCGTCTCTGCGCGAAACCCTTCTCAACCTCGCCCCCGCGACAAGAACGAAAAACGGTTCCCACTTTTCCCCGCGATGCTAAAGGCCGTGACATGAAGAATCCTCACGATCCCGCCATCCTCGCCAAGGCCGAAACGCTGATCGAGGCGCTGCCTTACTTGCGGCGCTATGAAGGGCGCACCTTCGTGGTCAAATACGGCGGCCACGCGATGGGCGATCCCGATCTGGCCGAGGATTTCGCGCAGGACGTGGTCTTGCTGAAAGCCGTGGGGATCAACCCGGTCGTCGTCCACGGCGGCGGCCCGCAGATTGGCGCGATGCTGAAAAAGCTGGGCGTGGAAAGCCGCTTTGTCGATGGCTTGCGGGTGACTGACAAGGCCACCGCCGAAGTCGCCGAAATGGTGCTATCTGGTGCGATCAACAAGCAGATTGTCAGCTGGATCACCGGCGCTGGCGGCAAGGCGGTCGGCATTTCGGGCAAGGATGGCGGACTGGTCACCGCGCGCAAAGTATCGCGGACGACGCGCGATCCCGACAGCCAGATCGAACAGGTGGTCGACCTGGGCTTTGTGGGCGAACCGGCGCATGTCGATACCACGTTGATCGACACCATCTGCGCGGCGGGCATGATCCCGGTGATCGCGCCAATCGCGGTGGGCGAAGACGGCGAGACGTACAACATCAACGCCGACACCATGGCCGGGGCCATCGCCGCCGCCATCGGCGCCGCGCGGCTGTTTTTGCTGACCGACGTGACGGGCGTGCTGAACAAGGCGGGCGAACTGCTCACCGATCTGACCCCCGCCAGCATCGCCGGTCTGCGCGCCGACGGCACGATCAGCGGCGGCATGATCCCCAAGCTGGAGACTTGCGTCCATGCGGTAGAGGCGGGCTGCGACGCGGCGGTGGTGCTGGACGGACGGGTGCCGCACGCGATGCTGCTGGAATTCTTTACCTCAAAGGGTGCGGGCACTCTGATCAAGGCCGAATGATGCGGTGGGGCGTTGCCGTCTGGCTCGCCGCCTCGCTGGCGGTGACGGGCTGCTATCGCAAGCCCGCGCCGGTGCCGGAGAATGTCGCCACTATCGCTGCCATCCCCGAGCCGGAACCCGCGCCCACCGCGACGCGGGTGCCACTCGATTACGCGGCGCTTGACCAGAAAGATCCCGACCGCGTGCTGCAGTTTTACGCCAGTGCCATTGCCAACGCCGACTGGCTGGGCGCGGCGCGGGTGTGGGGCGAGGGCAGCGGCGTGGACGGCCCGGCGCTTGAACGGCGCTATGGCCACGTGGATTCGCCGACATTGCAGTATGGCCGGGGTGAGGTCGAGGGCGCGGCCGGTTCGCTCTATTACGAGGTTCCCGCGACACTGACCGGCGCCAGCGGCGCGGTGCTTGGCAAGGGCAAGGTGACGCTGCGCCGGGTCAACAATGTGACGGGCGCGACGCCTTCGCAGCTCCGTTGGCACTTTGCGGCGGGCACACCGATCATTTGAACGGGTTAGCAGTGGTTGCTAGTTGCCCCGCGCCTCGGCTATCAGCGCAGTCCCAGCCAGAGCCAAGGATCGCTCCGTGATTTTCATGACCCTGTTCGAAATTATCGGCTACCTGATCTCGATCGTCGTCACGGTGGTGATCGTGCAATTCGTGCTGAGCATGCTGATCACCTTTAACGTCGTCAGCCTGCACAACAATTTCGTCGCGGCAATATGGCAGGCGGTGAACGCCATCCTTGAACCCATGCTGCGCCCGGTGCGGCGGCACATGCCCGATACCGGCACGCTTGACCTGTCGCCGATGGTGCTGATCATCGGGCTGACGGTGCTGCAAATCGTGCTCAAGAACCTCGCCTATGCGAGTCTGGCATGACCGCTGCGGTAATCGACGGCAAGGCCTTTGCCGAAGCCCTGCGCGGGCGTATTGCCGTGCAGGCAGCGGAGTTTGAACGCGCGACGGCCCGCAAGGCGGGGCTTGCGGTGGTGCTGGTGGGCGAAGACCCGGCCAGCCAGGTCTATGTCCGCAGCAAGGGCAAGCAGACCGTCGCTTGCGGCATGGCGAGCTTTGAACACAAGCTGCCGGAGGACACCGCTCAGGTCGATCTGCTGGCGCTGGTCGATCAGCTGAACGCCGATCCGCTGGTGGACGGCATTCTGGTGCAACTGCCTCTGCCCGACCAGCTTGACGAGCAGGCGGTGGTCGCGCGGATCAGTCCGGACAAGGATGTCGATGGGCTAACCCCGGTGAGTTCGGGGCGACTGGCGCTGGGTCTGCCGGGACTGGTTCCGTGCACCCCGCTGGGCAGTCTGATGCTGCTGAAGGACCGGCTGGGCTCGCTGTCCGGCTTGGACGCTGTGGTGATCGGCCGCTCGATACTGGTGGGCAAGCCGATGGCGCAATTGCTGCTGGGCGAAAGCTGCACCGTCACCGTGGCGCACAGCCGGACGAAGAACCTGCCCGACGTGGTCAGGCGCGCGGATATTGTTGTCGCCGCCGTCGGCCGTCCGGAAATGGTCAAGGCGGACTGGATCAAGCCGGGCGCCTGTGTAATCGACGTGGGCATCAACCGCGTGCCGGCGGCTGAACCGGGCAAGACGCGGCTGGTGGGCGATGTCGACTATTCAGGCGTGGCTCAGGTCGCCGGAGCGATAACGCCGGTGCCAGGAGGAGTCGGGCCGATGACCATTGCCGTGCTACTCCGCAACACTCTGGTCGCCGCCGCGCGCAATGCCGGGGTCGAGATCGCGGTCGAAACTCTGTGAGGCGCTGGGCCGCCGGGCTGGGGCTGATGGCGGCTGTATGCGCCGTATCGGTCGAGGCCCGCCAGCCGCAACGGCACCTTTCGGCCAACCCCAGCGCGGTAATCGCGGCGGAAATGGCCTTTGCCCGCGCCGCGCAGGAAAAGGGTCAGTGGACCGCCTTTGCCGAAACCGCCGCGTCCGATGCGGTGATGTTCACGCCAGCGATGGTCTATGCGCAAAGCTGGTTGAAGGGCCGCGCCAATCCGGCGGTTGCGGTGAAATGGCAGCCGTATGAAGTGTGGTCGAGCTGCGACGGTTCGCTAGTGGTCAGTCATGGCGCTTGGCAGGGCGCGTCGCAAGGTGGTGGCGCGACCGGCTATTTCACCACCATCTGGCAGCGGCAAAAGGATGGCAATTACAAGTGGGTGCTCGATGCCGGTGACACGCTGAGCCAGCCGCTCACCGAGCCGGAAATGGTTAGCGCGCACGTGGCCGATTGCCCGGCGCGGCGTGATGAAGCGCAAGCAGGGCCGCCCAAGCAGACCTCGCGCTCCGCCTTGCCGCCACTCGATCCGGCGCAGCGCAGCGGGAAGTCAGACGATGGCACGCTGTCGTGGACGATCACCATGCCGCCGGGCGCCGCGCGCAGTCTGGCGGTGCAATGGACCAAGGACGGCTCGACCCAAACTGCGCTGAACGAAACCGTGACCCCCTCAATTCCCAAGGCCGTCCCATGATCCCGATTTCCGTGCTCGATCTGGTGAGTGTACGCGAAGGCGGCACCGTGTCCGAAGCGCTGGCCGACGCCGCACGGATCGCGCAAGTGGCAGAGGCGGCGGGCTATCACCGGTTCTGGGTGGCAGAGCATCACGGTATGCCCGGCATCGCGGGCGGAGCTACCTCGGTCGTGCTCGCACATATCGGCAACGCCACGCGCACGATCCGCTTCGGTTCGGGAGGGATCATGCTGCCCAACCACAACCCCTTCGTTATTGCCGAGCAGTTTGGCACGCTTGACGCGCTGTTTCCCGGCCGCGTCGATCTGGGGCTGGGCCGCGCGCCGGGTGCGGATGGCCGCGTCGGTCAGGCACTGCGCAAGGATCTGATGCGGGTGTCTGAATACTTCCCGCAAGATGTGGTGGAACTTCGCGCGCTGTTTGACGGCGATCCGCGCCTGCCGATACTGGCGACACCGGGAATGGGCGCGGCGGTGGAGATGTGGATTCTCGGCTCCAGCCTGTTCGGTGCGTCGCTAGCGGCGCAGCTCGGCATGCCGTTCGCCTTCGCCTCGCACTTTGCCCCCGACCATCTCGACGCGGCGCTGACGCTATATCGGCAGCAGTTCCGCCCGTCGGAGGCTTTGGAGCGCCCGCATGCGATGGCGGCGATGGCGGTCTACTCGGCAGAGGATGATGCCGAAGCGCAGTATCTCGCCTCGTCACAGGACCAGAGCTTCGTTGCGCTGCGCACCGGCAATCCCGGCAAGCTGCAACCACCTGTCCGCAATTATCGCGCAAGTTTGCCCCTGCAGGCTGCCGCGATGCTCGAACACATGGATCAGGCCAAGGCGATTGGCAGCCCGGAAACCGTGCGCACGGCGATTGAGCGATTTATCGATCGCACCGCGGCGGACGAATTAATCGTCGCCGGGGCGACCTTCGATTCTACCGCGCGCCAAGCATCGCTGGACATGACGATGGCGGCTTTGCGCTGAGGGCCTACTGCAAAGTCACCCGGTCGTCATCGCTGTCGCGCCGCCCGAAGAACTGCATCAACTGAACTATCAATTCGCAGCGGGTCGATAGGTCGGGGGCTTCCAGCAAGGCCTGCTTGGCGGCGGGATCGAACGGCGCGATCTGCGACACGCCATTGATCAAAGACGCATCGTCCAGCCGCACCACCGACTCCCAGTCGACCCGGTAACCCTGCGCCTCGGCAAAAACCTTGGCCTCACGTTCAAACATCGCGCGTTCGACCGAGGCCAGCGCCGTATCGTCGATCTCCTCGAACATCTCGGCTTCGACCTGCCGAAACGGCGTGATGACATCGAGTTCGCGCAAGATGCGGAACCGCGCTTCGCCGTGCAGCACCAGATTGAACCGCCCGTCGTCCAGCGCCTCAAACTCGCCGATCTTGCCGAGGCAGCCGATTGCATAAAGCGGCGAGCCTTCTTCGGCCCGCTGCGGCTGGATCATGCCGATGCGGTTGTCACGCGCCATGGCGTCCTGAATCATCGCCTTGTAGCGCGGCTCGAAAATATGCAGCGGCAAGTGCATGCCCGGCAGCAGGATGGCCCCCGGCAGCGGAAAAATCGAAATACGCCGTTCGGTCATGCGCCGCGTCAGCCGAACAGCACGGTGGACAGCTTGCGCCGGGTGGCGGAAACCCACGGGTCTTCCAGCCCGATAGCCTCGAAGATCTGGAGCAGCTTGGCCCTGGCTGCGCCTTCGTTCCATTCCCGGTCCGCAGCGATCATCCGCAGCAGGATTTCGGCAGCCGTATCGCGCTCACCTGCGGCAAATGCGGCGGTGGCATAGGCAAGCTGCGCATCCATATCGTCCGGGCTGGCAGCAGCGGCGGCGCGCAGACCGGCAAGTTCGCTGTCGTCGGGCTTGTCCTTCACCAACAGCAGCGCCGCTCTGGCCCGGGCAACCGCGGGATCGGCGGCCAGCGTGTCGTCCAGCGCTGCCAGCGCGGCTTCGGCCTCGTCAAAGTGGCCCTCAGCCGTCAGTGCGCGAATCAGCCCGGAGTGGGCAGCGGCGTTGTCCGGTGCCATTTCGATGATCTGGGCGAATATCCCCGCCGCCCGCGCGCCATCACCGCTCTCCAGCACCTCATCACCCATGGCGATCAGCGGCGCGACGTCCTGGGCGGATTCTGCTCCGGTCGGCTGCACTGGAAATTTGGCCAGCAATTGGTCGAGCATACCCTTAAGCTGCGATTCACTGCGCGCATTGGTCAGGTCGGCGACCGGCTGACCTTGGAACATCGCATAGACCGTGGGGATTGAGCGCACCTGGAACTGCGCGGCGATGAACGGCTCCTCGTCGACGTTCAGCTTGGCCAGCACCACGCCTTTGTCGGCATATTCGCCGCAGACCTTTTCCAGCAGCGGCGTCAGCGCCTTGCACGGGCCGCACCATTCGGCCCAGAAATCCAGCACGACGATCTGGGTCATCGACGGTTCGACAACACTGGCGCGGAATCGGTCGACCGCCTTCTGCTCGTCGATACTCAAACCAAGGGTTGCCACACGTTCACTCCATTACTCCGCGCCAATCTGCGGCGCGCTGTCTGCGATTTGTCAGGGCCCGATTTGGCCCCCGATAGGTGCATGCGAATATGGGCGTTTTGATGGAATTGTGAAGGGCGGAAGGAATTGTATGGCACAACGCGATTTTTCCGCTTGGCAAGTCACAAACCCGATGCTAACCGCGCGCCTCTCCCCGGCCCTCCGCCAACACGGAAGGGGTCGCAAACGTTCGAGCGGGCGTAGCTCAGGGGTAGAGCACAACCTTGCCAAGGTTGGGGTCGAGG
>JBDUBN010000134.1:0-6906 GCA_040004085.1 Novosphingobium sp. | reverse complement strand
GATGGTTGATCGGATCACCCCCGAACTGCCAGATTTGCGCCACGTGGTTTTCATCCGCCCGCAATCACGCCACCAATCATGGGGGCCGGATTTCACGTCGCTGATCGATCACGGCCGCAGGCTGACCCACGCGCTTGGTGGCAGTGATCCCGATGCGGTCAAGCTGCTGCTTTATACTTCGGGGACGACTGGACTGCCCAAAGCAGTGCTGCATTCGCACAATACGCTGTCGCGCGTGCTGGACTTCACGTATCGGCACATTGGGATTCCCGGCCGCGACGTGGTGCTGATGCCTTCGCCGGTAACGCACATCACCGGTTATGCGGGCGCGCTGGAAAAGCCGTTCCAGCTGGATGTTCGTGTCGTGCTGATGGACCAGTGGAATGCCGCGAAGGCGGTCGAGCTGATTGATCGCTATGGGGTCACGTCAACGGTCGCCGCGACTCCGTTCCTCACCGAACTGTGCGAAGCGGCCCAGAGCGCCGGGGCGAGACTGCCCAGCCTGCGCAGTTTTGCCTGCGGCGGGGCCTCAGTGCCGCCCGAACTGATCCGGGGCGCCAATGCCGCGCTGGCCCACCCGTGCGCCGCGCGGGTCTATGGCAGCTCTGAAGTGCCGCAAACCACGCAAGGCTACAAAGCGGGCGCCCATCCCGAACTGGCCGCCGCCAGCGATGGCCACGCGCTCGACTATGAACTGCGTATCGTGGATGAACACGAGCAGGACTTGCCCCCCGGCAGTGAAGGTGAAGTTCTGGTGCGCGGCCCGGCGATGTTCATGGGCTATGGCGATCCCGAACAGACGGCATCGGCGCTGACTGCCGATGGCTACTTCCGCACCGGTGACCTCGGCCAGATCGACGCAAGCGGCGCTTTGTTGATCACCGGGCGCAAGAAGGATCTGATCATCCGCGGCGGCGAGAATATATCCGCGCGCGAGATCGAGGAAGTGCTGCAAAGCCATGCCGGAGTGCTGGAAGCGGCGGTGGTCGCCATGCCGCATCCGCGGCTGGGCGAAGGCATTTGCGCCTTTGTTATCGTGGAAGCACCGCAAGATGCGCCGTATGATGTTCTGCCCGATGCGCTGATTGCTCATGTCATACAGGCGGGATTGGCCCGCCAGAAATCCCCCGAGCGGTTCGTCTTTGTCAGCGACTTGCCGCGCACGGCGTCGGGAAAAGTACGCAAGGATCTGCTACGCGACGAAGCCCGCCGCCTTGTCCTTGCCGAGGTATCCGACTGACGCTTGGTTTGGGTCAGCCTCTAAGTCACCGCCATCGCCTTGCCGATGCTGGCGGCCATTTCGACGTTGTCAGGATTACGGCGCAGCGTCAGCCCGCCGTTTACCTGCAGGTTCTGCCCGGTCATGAAACATTCGTCGCTGGCGAGCCACACAACGGCGGCGGCAATGTCGTGCGAGGTGCCGATCCGGCCCAGCGGATAGCACGGCAGGAACGCATCGATGAGACCGGGCATAGACGTCGCATCTGCCGTCATCGGCGTGTCGGTCAGCCCCGGCGAGATCGAATTGGCGCGAATGCCTTCGTGGCCGAACTCATTGGCAATACAGCGAATCACATGGTCTGTCCCCGCCTTGGTGCCCATGTAGGCCGCGTGGTCGTTGAGCATGATCGTGGCGGTCGCTGATGAAATCTGGATGAGCGAGCCACCTCTCCCGCCCGAAGCCGTCCCCATCTTGCGAACCATCGCCTGAAAGAACTGGAACGGCCCGATGAACTGCAACGCGGTCATCGCCTCCAGCTCGGCCCGGGTGTTGTCGAGAAACGGCTTGAGCAAACCCCACCCGGTTGCGTTGACGGCAATATCGATCCCGCCAAGCTGTGCCTCTGCCGCATCGGCCAGCGCCAGAACGCTGGCTTCGTCGGTCAGATCGCAGGCGAACGCATGGCAGCCGGTTTCGGCGGCAAAATCGGCGAGAACCTCAGCCTTGCGGCCCGACGCAAGCACCTGCGCGCCTTCCGCCATCAAGCGGCGGGCGATGTGCTGGCCCATATTGTCCTTGCTGCTGGCACCCATGACCACAGCCGTTTTACCCGCAAGACGTCCCATGGCTTCGCTCTCCTTTAACCCGGCACAGCATATCACCGGGAAGTCAGGGTTCGCCCTGATGAAAAAGTCAGTAGCCGTATGGGTTATGTATGGCCCAGACTGGCTGCAGATACCCGCAGAGCCGGGCATGGATATTGGGAAAAGGACTGACCATGGATCTCGGACTGCAGGGCAAGAAAGTCATTCTGACCGGCGGGAGCCGCGGCATCGGCCGCGCCGCGCTCGAAATTTTTGCGGCGGAAGGCTGCGACATCGCCTTTTTCTCGCGCAATACCGAGCAGGTTGCCGAAACCGTGGCATCGCTTTCGCGGCACGGCGGCAAGGTCATTGGCGAGGTGTTCGACCTGACCGATCTTGACGCCTATCCCGGCTGGCTGACTGCAGCCGCCGAAAAGCTGGGCGGCTGCGACATTTTCGTGCCCGGCGCCAGCGCCTCCGGCTCAGGCGCAACGGGCGACTGGGAAGCCTGTTTCAACGCCGATCTCAAGGGCACAGTTCTGGGCTGCGAAGCGCTTGAGCCGTGGCTGGAAAAATCAGGCAGCGGTTCGGTGGTGATGATGTCCAGCACTGCCGCCAGCGAGACATTCCTGATGCCGCAGGCGTTCAACGCCATCAAGGGGGCGCTGTTGGTCTATGCCAAGCAGCTTGGACAGGCCTGGGGTGCCAAGGGTATCCGCGTGAACGCCGTCTCGCCCGGGCCGATTTCCTTCCCCGGCGGGAATTGGGAAGCGATCAAGGCCGTGATGCCCGAACTCCACGCCGCCACGGAAGCGCAGTTCGCGCTGGGCCGCTGGGGCGGGCCGGACGAAGTCGCCAAGACCATCGTCTTCCTCGCCAGCCCGGCCTCGTCCTATACGACCGGCACCAATGTCGTGATCGACGGCGGCTATACCAAACGGGTGCAGTTCTGACCTAGACCTCCGGGAGGGAGGCTGGTGCTCAGGCAATCTGAGCACCAGCTTTCTAATGTTGGCCCCGCTGAACAGGCGCATGAAGGCGTCGGAGGACTTTTGCGGTATCCACCGGATGGCGGGAATGCGCCGCAGCAGCACCTGAGGGAGACAGGCAATGACCAGACTGCAAGGCAAAATCGCATTGGTAACGGGCGCCGGATCAGTGCCCGGCCTCGGCAGCGCGACCGCCATTCGCTTTGCGCAAGAAGGGGCAAAGGTCTTTGTCACCGACCGCGACGGTGAAAGTGTGGAGCGGCTGGCAGCTGAAATCCGCGCCAGTGGCGGTTCGGCGCAGGCGATGCGGCATGACGTCACCAGCGAAAGCGATTGGGACGCGGTGATGGCATGGATCGCAGCGGACGGAGCCAGTCTGGACATTCTCGTCAACAATGCCGGGATCGCGGTGTTGCGGCCCATCGAGGCGCTCACCACGGCGGACTGGGTGCTGCAGACCGACGTGAACCTGACCAGCGTGTTCCAAGGCACTCGCCGCGCCATTGCGATGATGCGCGCCGCTGGCAAAGGCGGATCTATCATCAACATCTCGTCCGTCGTTGGACAAGTCGGTGTGCCGTTCTGCGCGGCTTATGGCGCATCCAAGGGTGGCGTGAGGCTGTTTTCGAAGTCAGTGGCGCTGGAGTGCGCGCGCGAAGGCATCAGGGTCAACTCGGTGCATCCGGGGCTGATCCACACCAACATCCTGCCCGCAGCACAAGTCGATAACGCCGAGAATTACGAGGCGACGGTTGCCGGCATCCCGATGGGCCGCCTTGGCGATCCAGTCGATATCGCCAACATGAACCTGTTTCTCGCCTCGGATGAAGCGCGCTACATTACCGGCGCCGAATTCGTCGTCGATGGCGGCATGACCGCGCACTAAAGCATCGCGCGGAATACCTGAACCGCCGTCATCCCGGCGAAGGCCGGGACCCAGCCCACCTACATACTCTACTGCGAAGCGTCGCTGCTTCCTTGTTTGGACCGGGTCCCGGCCTTCGCCGGGATGACGATTCAGATTAAAGGCAGTTTTAAGCTCCAGCCCGGAGCTTCACACAATATCCGCTGGACGTACTGCAGCCACTCGCAGTTCCGCCGCCGGTCTCGGAGCCTGAGCTCCAGAAACCGACGGCGGCGAGATTACTGCGTTCGTGCAGGTTGGTATCAGGTCAGAATTTGACCTGCGCCTGAACGCCAAAGGAACGTGGCGAGCGGGCAATGCCGAACGTCATCAGTCCTGCAACTGGCAGGACACCGCTGATACCACGGTTGTCTGTCAGGTTCCGGCCATAGACAGTCAGGTCAACCTCAGCATCGCCCACCTTCACGGTGTAGCCGATCGAAGCATCGAGATTGTTCCGCGAATTAGACAAGCAGCGCGGATCGTTGGTCACCTGCCCCAGCACAACCGGTGCCGCAGGAACAATACAGGTCTGCATCGGACTAACATGGCGGAACAAGACGTTAGCATGAACCGTGCCCGATGCCATTTCGTGCACATAGTCCGCTCCGACCGAATAGGTCCAGTGTGGCGCACGGCGCAGGGTCAGGGTCGAGACGTTGTCAGCCACGTTATCGCCGTTCACATCCTTGAAGAAGTTGATGTACTTCCCGTCCAGATATGACAGCGAGCCGGTCAGCGTCAGGTCGCTGGTTGGCCGTGCGGTGATCTCTGCCTCAAAGCCGCGAACGCGGGCATTGGCAGCGTTCTGGATCACGGTTTCCTGCGGATTGGCCGCCCCCGGAGGAGACGGCTGCACGACCTCTTCCTGTTTGTTCTTATAGTTGTTCTGGAAAACCGAGAAGTTGGTCCGCAACTTGTGGTCCAACCAATCCGCCTTCAGGCCCAATTCAAAGGCGTCGACCACTTCCGGCTGATACGGGCCAACCGAAGTAGGCGAACCTGCCCGGCCGTTGAACCCGCCCGACCGATACCCGCGCGAGACCGACCCGAAGACCCGAACCGCGTCGGCCACTTCATAACTGGCGGTGGCGCGATACGTGAACTTGCTGAAGCCCTTCGAGAAGGTGCAGTTGTTGGCTGGGCCATAGGCCGGGACGCCCGGCGCAAGTAGCCCGACAACCTGAACGCACTGACCATTCCAGTTCGGCTGGGTCAATCGCACCAGGAACGGCACCTGACCGTAATCGTTGAAAATCGCCTTGTCGTCATGCGTCCAGCGGGCGCCAAGCCCGATGGTCAACCGGTCAGTCGGCTTGATCTGCAAGTCGGAAAACACGGCATAGGACTTGGCATCGCCCTTAGTATCCTGCTGCACATCAATCGCCGGGAATCCGGCACCGGCAAGGCCAGCACCAAAGTGCGATGTCTGGCTGAGGTTGTATTGGCTCTTGAAATAATAGGCACCCAGCAGCGCATTGAGCCACGGCGTGACGTCACCGGCAATGCGCAGTTCCTGGCTGAACTGACGATATGTCTGCGGGCGGTGCGTTTCAAAGAATTGCACCGAAGTGGCGTCGAAGTCCTGAACCAGGTCTTCCTTGTTGCTCTGCCAGCCGGTTACCGAGGTCAGCTTGAAATTGCCAAGCGTGACGTTGATGTTGGCCGAAACGCTGTTTGAATCGTTGCGCAGCGGCGTCTCGATCTGCTGAAAGATCGTGTATAGGCCGTGATCGGGCAAGCTGTTGCGGTTGCACTGATTGGCTGGCGCAAGCGGCGTGCCGAGAAAACCGGACAGGAAGGCATTGCAGAGCACTTCCGACGAATTCGACAGCGATGAACCGACGGTCTCGCCGCGTTCGCTGGAGTGCTCATACGTGATCAGCGCCTCGATGTTACTCGACGGAGTGATCAGCGCTGTCACGCCGCCGGAGATCGACTTGTCCTTGCCGGCCCGACGATTAAGCGTCGCGTTGAAGTAATAGCCATCGGTCTGGTCGTAATAGGCAAAGCCCTTCAGCGCGATCAGCCCGCCGATCGACGGCAGGTTGATCACTGCCTTGCCGGTTTTGGTGTTAAAGCTGGAATAGCCGAAGCTGAACTTGCCGCCGAGCTGGCCGGTCGGCTTGGTGCGGGTCACGTTGACCACGCCGCCAATGGTATTGCGGCCAAACAACGTGCCCTGAGGACCGCGCAGCACTTCAAGCCCGGAGAGGTCAAAGCTGTCGAGCAGCTGCCCGGTATTGGTGCCGATGAACACGCCATCGACCACCACGCCCACCGCAGGGTCAAAGCTCTTCTCGATGTCGTCGAACGAAATGCCGCGAATGGAAATCGCGGCGGCCTTGGGACCCGAGGAAACCGTATCGATAATGAGTCCCGGAACCCGTCCGGCAATATCCTTGATCCCGGATATCGTCGGCGACGCAAGCTGAGCAGACGAAAGCGCGCTTACCGCAATCGGCACAGCCTGGATCGACTCCGACCGGCGCTGTGCCGTGACTACGATATCTCCCACGCCGTTATCCGGCGCCTGCGATGCGTCGGCAGGTGCCGAACTCGCTGGCGCATCCTGCGCGGCTGCCGGAACGGCCAGCAGAACGCCAGCGGCTAGCAGCGTGCTCGACAATAGATGATGCCTCACAACAAAATTCCTCCCATTATTTCGTGCGCTTCATCCAACTCGATCTCGAACCAGGTTAGTCCAAATTAGTGAATTTGCGCCGTGACAAACTGACCCCACACCGCCAATTCTACTACAGTCAAAATTGATAGCACACGCTGATCGCCAAATAACCGTTTATCATCAAAACGTTACGTGACCCGCCCCTGTTCGGCGACAATGGCTCATTCACAAGCCTTTGAACTTCGGTTGGCGCTTTTCAAGGAACGCATTGACGCCTTCGGCAAAGTCTTCGCTGGGGCAGGCTCGGCGCTGAAACACTCGCTCGCTTGCAAGCGCGGTTTCAAGGCTTTCATCCAGCGCGC
>JBDUBN010000525.1:0-2080 GCA_040004085.1 Novosphingobium sp. | reverse complement strand
TCGCGGCTGGTGGTGCTGGCAGGCGATCTGTCGGAACCGAAATTGGGTCTGACGGACGAGCGCTGGAACGAACTGTCCCAGGGGATCGACCTGATCGTCCATCCTGCGGCGCTGGTGAACCACAAGCTGCCGTACCGCCAGCTGTTCGGTCCGAACGTGGCGGGAACGGCAGAGCTGATCCGGCTGGCTCTGACCACGCGGGCCAAGCGGATCGTCAACGTCTCGACCATCGCCGTGGCCCGGCCCGGAATGGACGAGGACGCGCCCATCCGCAGCGCCGTGCCGCGCTGGACGGTGAGCGACGGCTATGCCGATGGCTATGCCTCCAGCAAGTGGGCCGCCGAGGTGCTGTTGGCCGATGCGCAGGAGCGGTTCGGGCTGCCGGTGGCCAACTTCCGTTCGAACATGATTCTGGCGCACAGCCGCTATCGCGGCCAGCTCAATCTGCCCGACATGTTCACCCGCTGGGTGCTGAGCTTGGCGCTGACCCGACTGGCGCCCGCCAGCTTCTATGCGGGCGATGCGGAACGGGCGCATTACGAGGGGCTGCCGGTAGATTTCATCGCCGCCGCCATCGTGGCAATCGGTGAGGCCCGGCGCGAGGGGCCGCATACGTTTCACGTGCTTAACCCCCACGATGACGGGATATCGCTCGACGACTTCGTTGACTGGATCGGTGACGGCGGCTTCCCCTGCTACCGGGTCGCCCCGTTCGATGCCTGGCGTGAGCGGTTCGAGACGGCGCTTCGGGCCTTGCCGGACAGGTCGCGTCAGGCGTCGCTGCTGCCGTTGATGGAGGCGTTTTCCCGGCCGTCGCCGTCAATGCCCGGCACACAAATGGCGACCGCCCGGTTTGCCGAAGCCGTGCGCGAGACTCTGCCAGCCGGATCCGGCGAAATCCCGCACCTTGGACCGCAACTGATGGCGAAGTATCTGGCTGACCTGCGCGCGTCCAGTTTGCTGGAGGGCGGCTAGGCGATCAGGCCCGGGGCGGGATCATGGTTGCGACGGCGGGCTGGAGCAGGTCGCGCAGCCGGGTCAGCCGCTGGCCGACCGGAGCCAGCGCCTCCGCCGTCCAGATGCTGCTGAGGCCGCTACAGGCAAGGCCCCAATAGCGCCGCGTCGGCCCGTTGCCTTCGATCAGAGGGACGGCGGCGGCGGCATACTGGCCATCGAACATGTCGGTGACGATGATGTAGCCGTCGCTGGCAAATTGGGCAGTGGCCCGCTCTACCCGCTCCTGACGGTGGGGCCAGGCTGCCGGATTGCGCTCTGCAATCGCCTTGAGCGCAGCTGCGCGTTCCTCGGCGGGCAGGACCACCAGTACGGCAAGTCCGCCCGACGATGACGCGAGCGATGCCCGCCAGCCGATCGGCTGTCCCGGTACGATGAAGCTACCAATGGTCTGATCGACCGAGAGCATCTCGGCCCCGCTGTAGAGGCTGAGCGACACCGTTGCCCGCACCTCGGCGGTCAGCTGGTCCATGTACGGGCGGGCGAGGGCAGGGAGGTCCTGCCCCTGGACTGCGGCATAGCCAAGGGTCATCGCCGGTGCGCCGACGCGCAGGGCGGCGCTGCCCGGCACTTTCACAAGAAAGCCCTTGTCGATCAGCGTACCGCACAGTCGCCAAGTGGTTGGCTGGCTGAGCGAGACGCGGCGCGCGATCTCGGACACCGTCAACTGGATGCCGGGTTGATCGAAGCACTGGAGAATTGCCAGCCCGCGCGCAAGCGCAGCAACGCCGGTCTCTCGCTTGCTCTCAGACTGAGTTGACTCGGACGACATTTCGGCGTATCCTAATTGCATAACGAATACATAATTCGCATAGTGAATAAGTCAAGCAGCAAATCGCTTTGATCAGGCACTGGGCAGCACGCAATAGCGGAGAACTGGAATGGACAGTTTCGATCACACCTTCACCCAGGACACGCCGATCAGTTCGGTCGACTGGCCGATGAACCGCGAAAGCCGGGATTCCGGCTGGCGTCCGCCTGCTGGCACGCGCATCATCTCGGTGGATGACCACGGGATGGAAGAAGAAGGCCTGTGGGAAAAGCGCCTGTCGGGCAAGGACAAGGA
>JBDUBN010000133.1:0-6907 GCA_040004085.1 Novosphingobium sp. | reverse complement strand
CAGAACCCGCACAGTGCGCGGCGCTTGCTGGCCGAAGTTCTGGGCATCCCGGCTGCCCAGTTGCGCGTGAGGACCAACGACGTCGGCGGCAGCTTTGGGCTGAAAGGACGATACTATCCCGAGGACGTGCTCGTGTTGTGGGCGGCGCGAGTCACCGGACGCCCGGTCAAATGGCGCTGTGATCGCAGCGAAGGCTTTGTTGCCGATTTCCATGGGCGGGACCAGGAAGCGGAAGGCCGGATCGCCATGGATGCGGATGGACGCATCCTCGCACTCGACGTCGTGACGCGGCACAACTTAGGCGCGCGGCTCGGTCCTGCAACAGGCGTTTCTCCCAACCTCACCCCGCGCATGCTTTGCGGGCCATACCTGATCCCTGCCGCCAGGATCCAGGCGCAGGCCGTGTTCACGCACCTACGACCCACCACTTCCTATCGCGGCGCGGGCCGACCGGAGGCGACCTACTTCATCGAGCGGCTGCTCGACCGTGCGGCGCAAGTCATAGGCATCGATCCTGTAGAAATCCGCCGCCGCAACCTGATTCCGGCTGAAGCGATGCCGTATAGGACGGCCATGGGCGACGAATACGATTGCGGCAACCTGCCCGCCTGCCTCGACCGGGCCATCGAGCTGGCCGACCTGCCCGGACTTGTCGTCCGGCGCGAGAATTCAGCGGAACGGGGCCGCATGCGCGGCTGGGGCATTGCCACCTTCATCGAGGTGGCGTCGATTTCCAATGAACGGATGGAGGTCCGCTTCGATCCATCGGGCAAGGCCACCATTGTCGCGGGAACCTGCGCGCACGGTCAGGGTCATGAAACCGTTTTCCGGCAGATGGCGGGAGAATGGCTTGGACTGCCGCTGGGAGAGATCGGCTTTCGCCAGGGTGACACCGACATCGTGTCCTACGGCGGCGGCACTTATGCTTCGCGGTCGATCACGGCGGGAGGCTCGGCGCTTCAGGTCGCCTGCGAAGGTATCATTGCCCGTGCGAAACGGATCGCAGCGTGGAAGCTCGGCTGTACAGAGGAAGATCTCGATTTCGCTTCGGGCCACTTTGCCCGCCGCAATGCCAACGAAAGCATCACGCTGGAGGATGTTGCCAAGGCCGCCTATGCAACCTTCGGCTTTCCCGCCGAATTCGGCGCTGGGCTTGAAGCGGTCGGATACTATCAGACGGAACGGCCCAACTACCCCAACGGCTGCCACATCGTCGAACTTGAAATCGACCGCGAGACGGGAGAGATCAGCGTTGATCGCTATGTCGCGGTTGATGACGTGGGACGCGTGGTCAACCCATTGCTTCTCGAAGGGCAATTGCACGGGTCCATCATGCAGGGCCTGGGGGCCGCTCTTCAGGAACGCATCCAGCATGACGCGGAAGGCCAGCTCCTGACTGCCGCCTTCACCGAATACGCCATGCCGCGCGCCGCCCACGCGCCGCGGACGATCATTGCCGATCATGCAAACATCCCCACGTCAACGAACCCCCTCGGGGTAAAAGGCGGTGCGGAAGTGGGCACCATTGGCGCGCCCCCGGCCATTGCCAGCGCCGTGAACGACGCGCTCGGCTTAACCGGCGAAAGCGTGATCGAAATGCCGTTCGACCAAGCAACAATCCTGAAAATCCTGAAAAACCAAAAAGGGTGCCTTGCGTGACGCTAGAACTCCTCCTCTCGACGGACAATCTGGATCCCGACCAGTGGATCGACTTTCCCGACCATGGCTTCCGCCAGTACTTCCTCTGGAAGAACCCGCTGACGGGGGCGAGCTTTGCGCTGCTTGACTATGCTCCCGGCGGCGGCATTCCCGAAGCTCATACCCACGCGTCGAACCAGTTCATGTACTGCATCAAAGGCCGGTACGAATATACAGCCACCGGCTTGGTGCTCGTTCCTGGCAGTTTCTACATGAACCCGAAGGGGCACCTTCACGGCCCGACCGTGGCTCATGAGCCAAGCCTCCTGCTCGAGGTTTACGACGGCCCCCACTACGCCGAGATGCCCAGCTTCCATACCGAAGCCACGATTGGGGGGTTTCTGTCGAGCCAGGTCGCGCCAACGGACGACGCGAACGGGAGCGCAGCATGACCGATGCACCGGCAGACCGCCTTTTCGTGGTCTATACCCGGGACCGGCCCGGCGCGGCCGAACTGCGCGCCCAGACTCGTCCGGGCCATATTGCCTTCATGAAGACGCTTGGCTCATCGGCGCTTATCGGCGGCCCGCTGCTGGATGACGACGGCGAAACACGTAACGGCGGCATGTACATGCTGCGCGCTGCGTCGCTGGACGAGGCGCGCGCCATCGCAGCGCGAGACCCCTTCGTTGTGGCAGGCCTGTTCGCCACCGCAGATGTCTGCGAATGGCTGTGGCAGACGAACAACATCGCATGACAAAAGCCATCCCTCTGCACCTGAACGTGAACGGCCGCGAGGTGGCGCGGGAGGTGGCACCGCGCACATTGCTGGTGGACTTCCTGCGCGACGAGTTGCGCCTGACGGGGACCCATGTCGGCTGTGACACAACGCAATGCGGGTGCTGCACGGTCCATCTCGACGGGCTTCCGGTAAAGTCGTGCACAGTTCTGGCCGTGCAGTGCGCAGGGCGCAACGTTACTTCGATCGAGAGTCTTGCCGCCCTGTCCGCCGATGGCAGCGAACTGCACCCGATGCAGCAGGCCTTCATCGATTGCCATGCGCTGCAGTGCGGATTTTGCACCCCCGGAATGATCATGGCCGCAATCGGTATCGCCGAGCGGGAAAGCGAACTGGACCGTGATGCGGTCCGCCACGGACTGGAAGGCAACATCTGCCGCTGCACCGGCTACCTCAATATCGAGCGCGCAGTGCTGGCCGGGGCGGCCGCAATGGGCTGCCGGATCAAGGAGAGCTAGGCCGTGTACGCATTTGCCTATGCCCGCCCCGAATCTCTCGCCGAAGCAAGGACGCTGCTGGCCAGCGATGTCGAACCGCGCCTTCTGGCCGGCGGACAGACCCTGTTGCCGTCCATGAAGCATCGGCTGACCGCTCAATCGACCCTGATCGACCTGCAGGACATACCCGAACTGCAAGGTATCCGCGAGGAAGAAGGTGCTATTGTGGTCGGCGCCATGGCCCGGCACGCGCAAGTTGCAAGCTCGGTCATCGTTCGGTCACGTATTCCGGCGCTGGCTGTCCTTGCCGGCGGTATAGCAGATCCATCGGTGCGGAACATGGGCACGATTGGCGGATCCCTTGCCAATAGTGATCCAGCCGCAGACTATCCCGCCGCGCTTGTGGGTCTGGGCGGAACAGTGCTGACCGATCGCCGGGCAATCGAAGCCGACGACTACTTGATCGGAATGTTCCAGACTGCGCTGGAGCCGGACGAAATCATAGTCGCTGTGCGCTTTCCGATCCCTGCGCGGGCGGGCTATTGTAAACTACCAAACCGCGCTTCAGGCTATGTCCTTGCCGGTGCGTTCGTATCTGAAACCGAAGGCATCGTGCGGGTTGCGATCAACGGCGTGGGCGACCACGCCTTCCGGCTCTCCGCAGCGGAGCAGGCACTGGCGCACGAGTTCGGCCCGCTGCCCGATTCCGTGTGCATGCCGGACATTGAACTCATGGTCGATGATCCAGCCGCTCCGGCGGCATTCAAACAGGCGCTTGTCCCCGCTGCGGTCAATCGCGCCATCAAGCGGGCCCTGGCCCCCTCCTTCGAAGGAAAGGCATAAATATCATGGCTATCACACGCGTCTTCAGCCCGGATGCCCCCGAACCAGTCGACGGCATGTGGTCCAACTGCCTGGTTCACGATGGTCTGGCCTATTTTTCAGGGCTCACGGCCCGCAACGCGAATCTGGTCGAGATTGACGGTCAGGATGAGTACGAACAGACCCGACTGATCCTCGCCAAGCACAAGGCTCTGGTCGAAGCGGCGGGCGGCTCGATGGCCGATTTCGTCAAGCTGACCATCTATGTGACCAATATTGCCAACCGTGAAATGGTGTGGAAGGCCCGCCGGGAAAGCTTCGAAGGCAACTTTCCGGCCTGCTCCCTTGTCGAGGTTTCCTCGCTCGCGCCCGGGGTCCTCGTGGAAATCGAGGGGATCGCCCACATCGGCGCCAGCAAATCATGAAGTTCACTGGTCAGACCAGCATCGCAGCGCCGCGTGAAAAGGTCTGGGCAGCGCTCAACGATCCGCTCGTCCTCAAGGCTTGCATTCCCGGCTGCGATTCGCTTGAACAGACCGCCGATGGCGGGTTTCTCGCAGTGGTTCGTCAGAAGATCGGGCCGGTCAGCGCCACCTTCCAGGGTGAAGTTTCGATCGAGGAGCCGCAGCCTCCGCACCGCTATCGCCTGGTCGGCAAAGGCTCTGGCGGGGTGGCCGGCTTTGCCAAGGGCGAGGCGATCGTAACGCTGACCCCGATCGATGCTGGAACGTTGCTGGAATACGAAGCCGAAGCGCTGTTGGGCGGAAAGATCGCGCAACTCGGCGGGCGGCTCATTTCCGGTATCGCCGAAAAGCTCGCCGCCGAATTCTTCGCTTCATTCGGCCGACAAGTAACGGGCACCGATGCAGTTGTCGTACCCTCACCCTCAGATAGCGTCGGGCGCAAGGCCGTGAAACCTGCCATGCACGCCAACACCGGGGCAACAGGCGGCACGGCAGGTCCGGGCTGGCCCATGTTTGCGCTGGCGGGGTGGGGTACAGCGGGGGTATTGGCGTTGCTACTCCTGCTGGAACGGGTAGTGGAACTGTACCGATGATTGAACTGACCCCCGAGCAACGCGACAGCCTTGAATGCGCGGGCATTTCCGCCATCGCCAACGCCCTGCTCGGTCTCGGATTCCGGAACGTATGGATGCGGCATATTGCCCCGGTGCGTTGGCATGGCGGTCGCAACATGGTGGGGCCGGCCTTTACCTTGCGTTTCATCCCGGCGCGTGAAGACATCGACACGCTGGAAAACTATGCTCGGGCCGACAACGTCCATCGCTGTGCGATGGAGAAGTGCCCGCCGGGCAGCGTGCTCGTCATCTCGGCGAATGGTGAGATCGAAGCGGCTTCGGCCGGGGATCTGATGATCGCCCGGCTCAAGGCGCGGGGCGTGGCAGGAATCGTGACCGACGGCGGCTTTCGCGACACCCCCGATATCGCGGCGATCTCCTTTCCGGCCTATCAGCGTGCGCCTGCCACCCCGGCAAGCCCGCTGCGGCTACATCCGGTCGAACTAGACGTGCCGGTAGGCTGCGGCGGGGTTCCGGTCTATCCTGGTGACATCATCGTGGGCGATGCCGCCGGAGTAGTGGTCATCCCCGCCGCGCATGTAGCTGCAGTGGCAGAGACAGTTGCCGAAACTACGGCATACGAGGAGTTCGCGATGGATCAGATCGAACGAGGTCGTTCGATATTCGAAGTGTTCCCCGCCACCGCACAAAGCAGGATTGAATACGCTGCATGGCAGGCAGCGCGGTCCACTTCGTAGCCGGCCAGTGTAGCCGGCCAGTTCAGCGCAGGCCCATCCTGCCCTTGACCGACGCGAGGTGAGCCCGCATCGCGGCCGCCGCACCATCGGCATCGCCACGTTCGATGCATTCAACGAGGGCTTCATGTTCGGCAATCGTCGTCAGGAAATCCCGCTCGCGCCAGTGCGGCATCAGCCAGGTCCGGGTCATCCGTTCATGGATTGGCTGCAGAATATCGACAATGACCTTATTGTGCGCGTTGTGCGTGATGAGCGAATGCATTTCGCGATCATACGGCATCAGTTCATCTGAATGAGGCTCGTTTCCCAGCGCTTTCTGTTTTTCAATGGATTCGCGCAATGCACTGATCAGCTCAGGCGTGGCAAATTCCGCACAGCGCGCCGCGCAATGCGGCTCAAGCAACATCCTGACCTCGAACGCCTGTCGGATATCCTCCATTGAATCCGCCCGGACAAGAATGCCCTTGCGAGGGATGATCTCCACCATCCCTTCCTGACCCAGCAGATGAAGCGCCTGGTGAACCGGGGTACGCCCCAACTCAAGGTCGCGGCTTACCTCCTCGACCTGGAGGAACTGCCCGGGCATATATTCGCCGCAAAGAAGTTTCGCCTTCACTCGCTGATAAGCGATTGACGACATCGTTTCCCTCTTGCGTGCCGGCAGACTTGCCATCGCTCGCTTTCGCTCCTCAATCCTGCATTGGTGCGCATGAAATTTCATGTTGCACGGTGTAATATTACTCTCATTGCAACTAGCTGTGTCAGACTGAAATTGCAAATCGATCCGTCCACTTCGCAACAGGATCGGCCATGGCCAGCTTTCCGGTGCCGCGGCGTGACGCTTGCGACGCTTCCACGACCTGGCCCATAAATTTATCAGAACGGTTCAGGCGCCGCCTTGCGACCAGGCCTTTGCGGCGCGGCGGTCCATGTCGTCGGCGCGGTGAAGATGCGCGACGTCGTCGAGATCGCGCGTCGCGATCAGCGTTTTGGCTGCCAGTCCTTCCTCAAAGGAAACGCCGCAATATCCGCTGCGGCACCATGCGACTTGGCCAAATGCCTCGAACGCGCCCCAGTACAACATCGCGCTGATCCCCGGAGCAATTGGCTCGCTGATCAGCAGCCGCGCGCCGAATTGACCGAGGTCGAACAGGATCAACTCGCGCGCTCCCGTCACGGTCACCAGCCGCGCGGGCAATCGCACGCGAAGTCGGCTATGGCTGCGTCTGCCGGCCTCGATCGGCTGCTCGATATGTTGAATCATGCCCATGGATCATGCTTAACCGCGTTGTCGCGAACAGGCGGTTGGCGGGCGGATATGGGAAATCACCCAGTCGGTATAGCCGACTATCGCGCCGGCGATGTCCCCACGCTGGCCAAGCAGCACCCGCACCGCCAACCTGATGCCAGACTGCACAACAGCGGCGAAATAAGG
>JBDUBN010000524.1:0-2081 GCA_040004085.1 Novosphingobium sp. | reverse complement strand
CCACCGTGCAGCGGCGCGGAGACCGGGTGGACGCGGTGATGGCGGACCAATCTTACGTTATTTATCTTATGCATTGGCCGGTTATCGTGATCTTCCGGCACCTTGGCGGGTTCGGCACCGGGGCGGTATGGCTCGATCTGGTTGTGTTCATCACGACGGTGAGTCTGCTGTCGTGGGGCGCGTGGCGGTGGTTTGATCGACCGCTCAATCGGCTGCGCAGCAAGTGGGTGGCGCAGCGCTGCCATGATGGCGAAGCAGACCGTCAGCAGAAAGTCAGCGGTCCTGAACGCGATTTCGGGGCCATTTTTGGTTTCGATGATGGTCGGCCTGTCCATTCACGGAATAAACGAGTACTTTATAGCCGATTGCCGTAAAATTGGAATTTGACTGAACGATTTTCGGGGCAACGCGTATGATTTTGCGTTGGATACGTTCTTTTAACAGGGGATGTCGGACCGCTGGCAACTTGATCCGCGGCCTGATGACAAGGCCGCGAATGGACGGTCACGTCCTCATGTTGCATACCGGGCGATCGGGCAGCACGCTGTTGGGTGACATGCTCGGCCAGCACCCCCAGGTTATGTGGGATGGAGAGGTGTTGGAGAAGCTGCTTCATCGGATGTCCAGGCGTGAAGGGTGTGGTATCGGCCAACTGTTTGGCAGGTTGTCGGTCGAACAAGCTATTGCCGAGATCGTGCGGCGGCAGAGGCTGCTGGCCGGTGGAAGGATTTACGGTATCGAGATCCAGGACTACCATCTCGATTTTTTCGGGCTGGATGTGGCGGGGCTGATTGCCGCGCTCAGGCCATTGGGGTTTACTCAGTTTGTCGTGCTCGACCGCAAGGACCAAGTGCGCAAGGTGGTTTCCCATATCGTCGCGCTCGATCGCCATACCCATCATATTCACCCGGGTGAACAGATACGGGGCGGCAAGGTCCAGATCGTGCCAGAGCGGGTCTATGTCGGCCACCGGTTCCGCACGATGGCCAAGGTTCTGAAATCTTATGAATTGTTCCTTGTCGAAGCGCGGACTGAACTGGCGCAAGGCAATGTGCTGGAGCTAGATTACGAAACGCATGTCGAAAACAATCCCCACGATGGCTATCGTCGAATTTGCCACTCGATCGGAGTGGAGCCGAGGGAGCCAAACGTGAACTTTGGCAAGACCGCACCGCAGCCACTCTCCCAAATCGTAGCGAATTTTGACGAGATGACAGCCTATCTTGAAGCTCGCGATCTGATCGCACCTCATAAGCACGCGACTGAGCATGCGGAGGGGGGTGACAAGCCCTGCGAAGGCAGCTAAGGGCCCGCGTTCCTATCAAGCGCGACTAAAGCGAAAGCGAGTGCAGACCATGAAATTGAATGAAATCCGCGATAACGACGGCGCCCGCAAGGGCCGTATGCGCGTCGGCCGGGGCATTGGCTCGGGCAAGGGCAAGACCGCTGGCCGCGGCCAGAAGGGCGCCAAGGCGCGTTCGGGCGTTGCCATCAACGGTTTTGAAGGCGGCCAGATGCCGCTGCACATGCGCATTCCAAAGCGCGGCTTCAACAACATCTTCGCCAAGGATTTCGCTGAAGTGAACCTCGGCCTGATCCAGAAGGCCATCGAAAATGGCAAGCTGGACGCCGGTTCGGTTATCGATCACGCAGCGCTGAAGGCTGCCGGTCTGGCCCGCGGCGGCAAGGACGGCGTTCGCCTCCTCGCCAAGGGTGATTTCACGGTCAAGGCGAACTTTGCCGTAACCGGCGTGTCCAAGGGCGCGCTGGCTGCTGTTGAAGCTGCTGGCGGCACGGTCACACTGCCTGACGCTCAGCCCAGCGAGCACGAGAAGAAGACGGCTCGCCGCGAAGTCAACAAGACAGCCAAGGCCGCGAAAACCGCCAAGTAAGTAATCCGTCATCCCGGCGTAGGCCGGGACCCAGCTCGAACAATAAAGTCGTACGGCGGCATTTGTTTGTTTTGGGACTGGGTCCCGGCCTGCGCCGGGATGACGCTTTTTTGCGCGGGGGTTCGACATCGCCCGATCGTCCCTATATGGGGCTGACAAGCGGTCTCGTCCTGACCCACAGCAAGGCTT
>JBDUBN010000523.1:0-2095 GCA_040004085.1 Novosphingobium sp. | reverse complement strand
GCCGTCGGTAACATCGCCCGCAGCAATCATCAGCTTGTCGGACTTCACCTCGTCAAGAAACTCGGCCAGCGTGTCCTCATTCCGATCCATCGCCACGACGCGGCCGCCAAGCTGCAGAATGGATTCGGCAATCGCCCGGCCGATACCCTGGCCTGCCCCGGTCACGATGATGGTCTTACCTTCCAGCGTCATGGGATTGAACATCTATTGGCTCCGTGGAAGTGAATAGGAACGGTGGCGATGCTTACGCAATTTGCGCTGCGCACCTCGAGAAATTGCAACAGAATAGCCGGACCGGCTCGAAATCTCGACGGCCGAACGACGCGACAGGTACGATCTTGACGAAGGCAGGCAGCGTGCTGTTCGGTACAGCCCGCACCCAAGGGGCGGACTACCGAGCTACAGGCTGCAACCGTTCATCCATCCCGTTTGCCGATTGTGAGCCTAGCAAGTGTCCGGCGGCGTGACATCCCCAAGCCCCGGGAATCTCCCGAATACCATATATGCGTCAGGCCGGGTGATCCGCACCCGGCCCGCGCAGGAATGTCAAGAAATCGCTTTTGCCTCGCCTTCCCTCTCCGCGAGGAGATGGTCACGGATAAGCTCCGATATCGAGGCCACCAGCGCACTGGTCTGGGGCCTGAGGATTTCGGCTGCGGCGCCCACGCCGATTACCGTAGGGGTGGGGAACATTTCCTCCGGCAGGGTCATGACGAGCACGGCGGCGCCGGGGCTTATTTCGCTCTTATCCAGAACGTAATATTTGTTCTTGCGAATGAAATGCACGTCGGCAAGCACCTGATTGATACAGATCAGGTTCTCGTCGGGTCGCCTTTCCGCGTTGACGCGACGGACCAGTTTACTGATCTCCGCATCGCTGACGTCCTTCAACAAGGCACGACCACTGGCGGACCGGAGCAATGGGCGTCGTTGGCCCGGCGTAAGATGAAGCCGCAGCGATGTCACAGCCTGCGCCACCTGAATGTACTGCGACTCCAACTTGTTGCGAATGGCGAGAAATGCAGTCTGGCCCGTAAGTTCATTTACCTTACGCACCAGCGAAGAAAGCCGATCTTCGCCATGCAATTGATCCAGCACCCAGGATCCCAGAAACCGTACCCTGCTTGTAGGAATAAACGTGCGATCACGGTCGTTGTAGGAAAGATAACCAAGTACATTGAGGCCACGCATAATTTCCGAGGTGCTCGACTGCGGGTATTCGAGCGCCCGGGCGACCTGCGCTATGTTTGCCGGTGCCTGATGATCATCGAAGAATTCGAGGATCTGCATGGTGCGACCGGTCGACTTAACTACACTGGTTGGCAGAGCTTCCCATTTGGTGATGGTCCCGGCGCCATGGTCGATATCCACTTCCGGACCGACCACCCCCTCTCCAATGGTGTCGAAGTCATTGGTATCGGGGCTATCTGCGAATTTCAGTTCCAATTCTCAGTCCTCTCGCCACGTTTGACCCGGCCGCCTTAATAGCTGTGTCCGGGAGATGATTGACAAGAGGTCTAACACATATGCGATGGTCAGTAAAGCAATTGTACTAATGTGGCGCGAGCCATCAGGTCCGATTCCGACATGTGTCGGAATCGGACCTTCATGAGCCCGGAAACCAGCCTGACTTAGCTAGCCATCGACATGCCGCCGCTTACACTGAGGGTCTGGCCGGTGATGTAATCGGATTCTCCGCTGGCGAAGAACAGGACAGCCATAGCAACTTCCTCAGGTTCGCCCACGCGCCGCAACGGGATGACCTTGGCCAGGTTCTGCTGCACCGACTCGGACTGTGCATAATACAGCGGAGTTCTGGTGGGACCGGGGGAAATGCAGTTCACATTGACTCCGCCGCGCGCGACTTCACGGGCGAGCGTCTTGGTGAACGCGATAATTCCGCCCTTCGCGCCGGAATAGACGGCTTCGCTCGGGCTGCCGATGCGGCCGGCGTCGCTGGCGATATTGACGATCTTTCCCTTCCCCTTTTCCATCATGCCGGGGGCGAAGTGATGGCAAAGGTGAACGGGGCCGGTGTAATTGATGGCGATGACCAGATCCCAGGTCTCCGGCTTGCTATCGACAAACCGCTCCA
>JBDUBN010000132.1:0-6972 GCA_040004085.1 Novosphingobium sp. | reverse complement strand
GCGGTCGACAAGGTCGCTTCCTCCCTCGAATCGCTCGCCGCCGAAGCCCCGGACGGACTGACCATCTGCGTCGCCGATCTGACCAAGGCGGAAGATGTGCAGCGCATCTTCGATACGGTGATCGCGACTTATGGCCGGCTGGATGTGCTCGTTAACAACGCCGCCATCGGTGGCCCGCGTTCGCTGCGCCTGCACGAGGTCCCGATCGAGGATTTCGACATGGTGATGGACGTCAACCTTCGATCTCCCTTGCAGATGACCAAGAAAGCGCTGGAGATCATGCGCCCGCAAGGGGGAGGTGCAATCGTCAACCTTGCCTCGCCCTCCGGTTATAATGCCACGCCCTTCGTTACGTCCTACAGCATTTCCAAGGCAGGCGTCGTGATGCTCACCAAGGCGACCGCCAAGGAATATGCGTCGGAGGGCATCCGCTGCAACGCCGTCGCGCCGGGCGTCACCCAGACGCCGATTCTTGACGCATTGTCCGAAGAGCAGCTCAATTCCTTCGCCATCACCATCCCGCAGCAGCGGCTGGCGCAACCGCACGAGATCAGCGAGGCGGTCCTCTTCCTGGCGTCTGATCGCGCGAGCTATGTCAACGGCACGGTACTGTTTGTAGACGGCGCCGGCAGCAGCTGAGCCAGGCGCTGACGGGGCGCGGGATGTCGATCGCGGCTGCAAACGTGAAGGATCGGGCGGCGTTATATGGCCGCCCATCCTCTTCCGCGTGGCCGGACCAAGATAGCAGATAGCGCCATGACGTCTGGGGAACCATGGACCTGCCACAGCCAGCTGGCTGGTCGGCCGAAAAATTATCTGCCTATGTTGTCTAAAAGGCGTTTCGAAACCGATTGACATTCGTCCTTTGCTTCCGCTTTGATTAGATTTTCAGGGTGGGATCCATTGGTCGCGCGCCTGCGGATCGTTCAACAAGAGACCAGACCCATGGCATTGGACCCAAACTTTCGCGAACGGCTCGTCCTGCCGGCTGTGTGCGCCCCGATGTTTCTTGTCAGCAATGCCGCGCTGGTGCGGGAGGCCTGCAAGGCTGGCCTGGTCGGCGCGCTGCCGCGCCAGAATCTGCGCAGCTTTGAGCTGTTTGAAGCTGCGCTCAACGAAATTCGCGAGGCACTGGCGGCATACTCGGACGATCATCCAGAGGCGCGCATCGGTCCGCTCGCCGTCAATATCGCGACCCGCATGGAACCTGACGAGATGCGCCGGCATGTCGATCTGTGCGTCCGCTACGGCGTGGAAATTGTCATAAGCGCCGCTGGGAACCCGGCGGAACTGGCCGCGCGTGTCCATGATTGCGGGCTGAAGATATTTCATGACGTGACGTCCTTCCGTTTTGCGGAAAAGGCCATCGAGGCGAAAGTGGACGGACTGACCTGTGTCGGAGCGGGCGGCGGCGGGCATTCCGGTAATATTGGCCATCTCGTTCTCATCCCCCGCATACGCCGTATATTCGACGGCACGCTGTTGATGGCTGGGTCGATCTCGACAGGTGCTTCTATCCGTGCTGCCGAGATACTTGGCGCGGATCTTGCCTATATGGGCACGCGGTTTATCGCCACGCAGGAGGCGGGAGTCGATCCTGATTACACGCGGATGTTGGTGGAAAGTCATTCAGAAGATCTGAGCTTCACGCCCAAGATCGCTGGCGTACCTGCCAACTGGCTCATTCCCTCTATGGAACGGGTAGGTCTGGATCCAAAAAATCTGCCGACCCCGACGGGACACGGTATGGGCCATGGGCACCTGCCCGAAGACGTGAAGCCGTGGAAGAATCTCTGGTCGGCGGGGCAGGGGATCGATCTGATCGACGATGCGCCATCGGTAGCCGAACTCGTCCTGCGCTTGCGCCGCGAATATGTAGCCGCGTGTGAAATGCCGAGCTTCGTGGATGTCGCTCGTTTGGTGGACCAGGCCTTGGATGGCGCCGCACGCTGATGCCGCGCCTGTTGCCGAAATATCTATCAAATGTGTCGCCACAGTAGGACTATAACGGTTACATATAGACGATTTTGGCTTTATGGCGAACGACGCACCGCTGAAAACGTCCCGCCCGGTCGGGGATCGATGGTAGAAGGAAAATGATATGAGTGAAGCACAACAGGCGCCCACTATGCCTGCCAGCGAACTGGAGACCCTCGATTATCCTTCTATCCGGCTGCAATTCGACGGGCCTTTGGCAACCATAACACTGAACGACAGCGATCGGCTGAATGCACTCGGCGAGGAGATGGCAGGATCGATTGCGACTGCCGTAATGGAACTGTCCAAGCCGCGTCGTCGGGTGAGGGCAGTGCTCATCACGGCAGAAGGCCGGGCATTCTGCGCTGGAGTCAATCTGATGGGCACGCGCAAGGCCGTGTCCGAGGGAACCAACAAGCTCGCCGTGATCAGCAGTCTGGAATCTTTGTTCCACCCGATGCTGCGCAGGCTGCACAGCTTGTCGATTCCGGTGATCGTCGGAGTCAACGGCCTTGCGATCGGTGTCGGTCTGGGCATTGTCATAACCGGTGATTATATCATCGCATCGGAAGCCGCATGGTTCCAGACACCGTTCAAGAATCTGGCGTCGGCGCCAGACTCTGGCACGACCTGGCTGCTGCCGCGCATCGTCGGTCCGATCCGCGCCAAGCGGATGCTGCTGCGCGCGGAGCGGGTCGATGCGCAAACTGCGCTGGACTGGGGGCTGGTTTCGGAAGTGGTACCGGCCGACCAGTTCGCGGCGCGCGCGCGTGAAGTCGCCATGGAGTTTGCCAACGATGCAACGATCGCGCTCGGTGAAATAAAGAAGCTCATCAATAATGGCGTGAGGGTCGACCTAAATACAGCACTCGAGGCTGAAGCCGAAGCCGTGGCCCGTACTGCGCGTACCAAGGACAATGTCGCGGCGGTCAAAGTATTCGCGACCAAGAACAAGCCGGTTTTCACCGGAGAGTAATGATGCTGCATGGTTGACCGAGGCTGCAGGACTGCGGGGATGCCCGCCCCGGTAGAGCATCGCCTGCCGCACGCGACGCCCGTCGCGCGTCGGATAACCACCCATGTCGCGCAAATTGCGCGCACCCGGTATCGGCACGACCCGCGCGCGAATGGCATCCGGAGTAAAATAGGCGTCCGTCATACGCCCAGCGCGCCAAACCTATCGAGGTCGACAACGGCCGTTCCAAACAAGTCGCCTTCCGCCGTCACGATGTCGAGCGGCTGCATCTCCGTTGGCGTGAACGCCCACATGAATCCATGCATGGCGTGGCGGCGATATGCTTCCCAGGCCTCCTCACGCAACGGCGGCTTGGCCACGCCGTTCTGGCGCAACGCCTCCAGATAACCCGCGAGCAGGTCCTTTTCATGGGTGCGGCGATCTAGCTCAGGCGATTCCCACCACCGGGCGTGCATCACCGCCAGTGTGTTGAGCGTCTGCATCTGTTGATCGACCGAGATCAGCCCGCTGGACGCTGTGGTGAAGATGGCGTTGCGGGCGGCCAGATCCTCCATGAGCACGAGTCCCTGCGTTCCCTCCTCCCATCCCGCCCAGAATGCGCGGGGAATGTTGATGTCCATTTCCCGGCCCCAACTCGTAAAGAATTTCGCCTCCTGCACGAAGGCTTCATCGAAGGTGAAGCCGTGACGGATGAAGCCGCCCTTCAGCCACATCGTGGGCGGCAGGCGATGGCGGTGCCCTGCATCGTTATAGGAGAGAAGCAGTCGCACCTTGGTGGCAGTCCCGGCGATTACCGTGCCCAAATGGAGTTCAGTCACCGCGGTCCCGGGATAACGATCGGACAGGATTTCCGTTAGCCACTCCTTGGTGATGTCTTCGAGGTGCCGAGGCAGCGCTTTGGTCGAAATGCTGCTCAAATTGCCTACTCCTTCGATAGCTTCAACTGTTGCGGACCGATAGCGGCGTGCAGTCGGCAGCCGACTGTTGGGTTGACCTTGGCAGGTGGCCCTCGTCCGTGGGCTAACTATGCAGGCTCGCCAAGGCTTCGAGCGCCAGGCCATGGGACAAGTCTGCCAGCATTCGGCGGCGCAGATGGCCTGTCAGCACCGTCCGCGTGTGTCGCAGCACCGGCAGGGGCAACGCGGCCAGCCGCTCGGCATGGTCGCGCGCGCGCGCCATCAGCGCTGCGGGCGCCAAGACCTCGCCTACCAGCCCCAGCGACAAGGCTTCGGCGGCGCCGATGCGCTGTCCGGTGAGGAGAAAATAGCGACCACGATTGGGGCCGAGCAGCATTGGCCATACGGTCTGTACGCCATCGCCCGGTACGGTCCCTCCTGGTACATGGGCGACATCGGCAAACTCTGCCGTATCCGACGCTAGCACGATGTCGCAAAGCAAGGGCAGTTCCGCATGGATATGCACTGGACCATTCACCGCCGCTATCATGGGTACCGGCACGCGCAGCAAATTGTCCAGCAGGGCCACGCCTTCTCTGTGGATTCGGTCCCATATCGCCACCGGCGAGGTTTCGGGAGGGGGGGTACCCCCCTGATCCATGGCAATGCAGAAATTGTCGCCTGTCGCTGTCAGAAGGACGATCTTGTTTTCCGGATCGCGACTGATATCGGCGAACAACTCCCCCAGTTCGCGGTGCAGACTGTCCAGCGCAATGCCCCATAAGGCTTCGCCACCGCGCGTGTGCATGGTCACTGTCAGGACTCCGCTGTCGCTTCGGTCCAGCTTCAACGTCGCATATTTGTCGCAATACTCAGCCAGTCGCATGCTCACTCTCCCATTCATGCCGGTTTTCGACGGACATTCTATTCCCGCACCCGCAAAATCATGGACTGGCTCGCAATGGCGAACAACTGTCCATCCTGACCAAATTGCCGCATGTTCCCATGGACGATACCGTCACGCACCGCTTCGATTTCGATCATGCAGAGCAGCCATTCGCCGTCCGGAGGCGCGATGAAGCGGATATGATTGTCGAGGCTGTTGCCGCTCGCGTTGCGGCCGATCGCCGCCGATATCCCGATCGAGAAGAAATCGCCGAATATTGCCAGTGCCTCACGCGACAAGGGCGTGCCATCGCGAGCGCGCACCCAGAACAGGATAGGGCCTGGCGCAGGACCATTCCATGGTTCAGCGCCGGGGAGGCGGCCACGAGCCAAGCGTACCTCGAACAAGTTGTTGATGTTTGAAGAAAGCAGCCGCGCCATCGAAGCCGATGGGCAGTCGAGGGGGGCTGGGACGTCCGGCACCGCCGTACTTTGCTGAACGATCGAGCTGGCGCGGCGACCGAGCGCAGCCTGCGCCGTCAGGATCAGGCCATCATCCTTTCTGATGCTTACACGCGCCTGCTTGGTGCTTTTCCCATCAGCCAGCAACTCTACCGACAAGGTGAGTTCGTCATGAGGCTGGGCAAAAGCGATGAACTGCGCGGACGCGAAATTGACGGGCAGATTCAGCGTCTGCTCCATCGCCCCTATACATGCTGCGAAAGCGGTGCCGCCGAACAGGAACCGTTGCTCCGGGCGACCGACGCACAGATGAGGCGATGCTGTAAAAAGCCATGTGGCGGCTTGAGCACCGCGGCGAAGGACCGGAAGTGGAAAGAGCATCGACATCGGAACCTCTAGCGCATCATGGCGATCATGTTTCGTGAAGGCGTTCATAGGCGGCGAGCGGCAAGATCTGGGTCGCGCCTCCATCGACGGGCAAAGCGACGCCGGTGATAAAGCGGCTTTCCGGTCCGGCCAGGAACAGCGCAGCCTGTGCCACGTCCCATGCGTCGCCCTCGATGCCAAGCGGCGCGATCTCGCGCCGCACCCGCCTTTTTTCGCCAGCCACATACGCCTCCACCATGGGGGTGAAAATATGGCCGGGCACTACCGTGTTGGCACGAGCGCGCGAGGCATCCATATCCACCAGGGCGACCCTGGCGCCTTCGGCGGCGAACAATGTGGCAATGGCCTTTCCCGTGCCGATGCCGTCGCCCAGCGAGCCGGCGGCGGTGACAATCGCGCGAAAGCCCTTCAGGCGGCCATGAGAGTCCGTCGGTTGTGGCACGAATCCTCCTCCATGGATTGGTTGACGGCAGACGCGCCGCCTTATGAAGCCTTCAGCACTATTTCACGAAGCTTCGGCTTTATGACCTTGCCCATAGCATTACGCGGGAGACTTTCGAGAAATCGCCATTCATCCAGCACCTTATACCGCACCAGCTTCTCCAGGCAGAGTGCGCGCAATTCTTCCTGCAGCAATGCTGTATCAATGCCGGGTTGCGCAACTTGCACGCACGCGATGGTCAGCATACCCATCCGCAGGTCGGGTTTTCCTATGATCGCACAGTCGGCCACCGCTGCATGGCTATGCAGCAGACGCTCGATCTCCGCTGGATAAACATTCGACCCGCCCCGCAGTATGAGCTCGGAACTGCGGTCGGCGATAATGAGCCATCCATGCCCGTCGAGTTTTCCATGGTCACCCGAATGGACAACATTGTCGCGCAGCAGGGCGGCCGTCCTCTCAGAATCAAGCCAATAGCCCAGGGGTGGCGCATAGACATTTGCCCAGGGTCCGGTGCCGATGGCGCCAAAACAGACCTCGCCAACCTCACCCGCAGGCAGAAGATTGCCGTCCGCATCGCGGATCGTGATATCGATATGCGGCATGGCACGACCGCTTGCACCCTCCGGCGCCATGTCCTCACCTGATAAAGCAACAACGGTTGGCGCTTCGGTCAGGCCGTAGCTGGTTAACAGTTCATATCCATATCGCCTGCGGAACGCATCGCGCACGACATGTGGCAGCGGCGCTCCACCGGCGCCGAGTTGGATATGGGCCGGAACCACCAGGTCCGACTGGAGAAGATCATAGATCATGGTCGGCACGAGTGCGACCTGCTCGATCTTCTCGGCTTGAAACCATGCGACCATCGGCTCGATTTTCATCGACGGCCCCAGAACGACCGCCCTGCAGTTCCAGAACGCGGTTACCGGTCCCAGGATCATGAG
>JBDUBN010000131.1:0-6976 GCA_040004085.1 Novosphingobium sp. | reverse complement strand
TTCGAAGCCAAGGTGGCATAATGAGATAGGTGACCGGCACAAAACCGTTACAAGTCCAGTCGGTTTGCCGGGAGCGGTATAGTGCCACTCCACCCGCCGCTCATTCGACCAGCGCAGGATCGCGATGGCGCGGACATCATTCCCTGATCCGCAATCCGCTTGACGGTCGCTCGACCCAATCAGATCTGCGGCATTTTCGCCGAAATTCCATTCAACAATACCCTGCAGGCTTGCTCTGAAAAGCTGTTAATCTGAGCGGGGGTTAGCTCATCAACGCCGAAGCAATGTTTAAGCACGGCACGCGAAGCGAAGATGTCCTGCGTCAGGCCCACCACCATGAAATAGAATGTCATCGGATCAAGGGGATTGAACTCTCCCGCCGCCACACCATCCTTTATGAGGCGATCATAGGCGTCTGCCATAGGCTTGACGAAGCGGTCGGTGAGTTCTTTCGCCTCTGCGGGATGACTGTCCCGGATCAAGGCATTCACCAGCCTGGCAAGATACGGATAACGTGAATAAGTCTTGATCACGCCCGTGATGTGATAGCGAAGCTTTTTTGCGGCGGGCATTGGCTCATCGAGCAGACTGACGAAAGCGGCCAGTGCCGATGTGGCGTCCCGATCGACGAGCGCGATCAGCAAGCCTCTTTTGTTTCCGAAATAATATTTCACCAACGCTGCGCTGATGCCAGCAGTCTTGCCGATTTCGCTCAAAGAAAAATCGAGTGTATCTCCTTCACGCAACAAGGAACAAGCCGCGTCAAGCAGTGCTATCCGCGTTTTTGCTGGCGATGCGGCCTGTATGTCTGCGACTGCGTTAACCAACTGTAACTCCTTTTCGGCTGCTCGTCGCACTTGAACGCTTATACCGGTTAATCGCCGGTCGCATCCCATAGTCGAGCTTCATGGCCGCTCATTGATCGATCATTCGCTGAAAATTTCGCTTAGCTAAACCCCGTAGCTCAGCCGATCAATAATCACAACAAAGCCCGGACCCCGTGATTACCGAAGGCTGGCAAGGATGGCGCGTCAGCTAATGTAAGACTATGCTCGCTCGCCGCATTCTGTACGGCCGGTCGCGCGCAAGCTTCCCTATGCCACATTTAAGTGCTCCGCGCTCGTCAGGGCCACAGGATAATAACTGCCTCCCTCGCTCGCCATTTGCCTGAGCTCATGTGGCGGAGTGAATCGGCTGCCAAACCTTTCAGCGAGCGCGTCGCATTCGTCGACAAAACGTCGAGCGCCGATCATGTCGATATAGCTAAGCGGCCCCCCCGTCCATGCCGGAAAGCCGAAGCCCAGCAAGGCGCCAATATCCGCAGCTCGGGGATCGGTTATCACGTCTTCCGCGAAACACCGCGCGGCCTCCAGCGCCTGACGGTAAAGGAGCCGTCGTTTGCACTCCTCTACGCCAGCGGTCGACACCGCGTCGGCGGCCATGTCCTTCAAGCCCGGCCAAAGCATCTTACGGCCATCGGTCGGGTAGTCGTAGAACCCGGCTTGACTCTTGCGGCCGAGCCGCCCGCGAGAGACCATCTCCTTCAGAACTACGCCCGCCGCATTCTGAGCATATCCTTCTCCCAAGGCCGTTCGGGCCTCCTCCTCAACCCGAAGGGCAAGGTCGAGTGCGACGTCATCACTGATCTCGAGTGGACCCCGCGGCATACCCGTCATCCGACCTGCATTTTCGATAAGCGCTGGCAAGACACCCTCGACGAGCATTTCCATGCCCTCGTGCAGATAAGTGCTAAAACAACGGCTGGTATAGAAGCCGCGACTGTCATTGACGATGATGGGCGTCTTGCCGAGAGCAACCGCATAGGCAACGGCGCGCCCTACCGCGTCCACCGAGGTCTTACGGCCACGAATTATCTCGACAAGCTCCATCCGGTCGACCGGTGAGAAGAAATGGATGCCGACAAGATCTTCCGGCAGCGAAGATGTCTCCGCCAGAGTTGAGATCGGCAGCGTCGATGTGTTTGTACCGATCATCACGCCCGGCGCTGCAGCCTCGATGCGCTTCAGAACCTCTCGCTTGAGCGCGAGATCCTCGAAGACCGCTTCGATCACGAGATCGACTGAAGCCATTTCGGCATAATCCGCGGACGGTTTGATGCGAGCCAGCAAATCGTCGGCCGCCTGCTGTGTCATTCTCCCCTTTGCGACCCTGCCCTGAACAAGCTTGCGCGCATAATCCTTGCCTCTGTCCGCCGTCGACTCATCAATGTCGATCAACAGGGTTTCAATGCCGCGGCTCGCCTGCACATAAGCGATGCCAGCTCCCATCAAGCCGGCACCGACCACCGCAACTCGCTTCGGAGCGGCGTGCAAGCCGACAAATTCATCGCCTTTGGCCAGCGCCTGCCGGGAAAGGAACACGGACCGCACCATCGCCCGCGCTTGCGGGGTAGCGAAAGTGTTGGCGAAGTAATTGGCCTCGATCTTCAGCGCAGCATCGATCGGCACCAACATACCCTCATAGACGGCCTTGAGAATATTCTCCGCGCCCGGAAAGTTGCCGAAGGTCTTTTTGCGCAACATCGCGTTCGCCATCGTGAAGGTTTGCATACCCGACGGCGAATAGGGCGAGCCACCCGGTATCCTGAAATCCTTGCGATCCCACCGCGCAACAGTTGGGCCTGCGCTTGCGACCCAGCGCTGCGCAACCTCGAGCGATTTTCCGGGCTCTGCGAGTTCATCTACAAATCCGAGATCAAGCGCCTCGCGCCCTGAGACCGGTTTACCGTCCATCAAGAGCGGCAGCGCCTTGGCCACGCCCATCAAGCGCGGCAACCGTTGCGTGCCGCCCGCGCCTGGCATCAAGCCCACTGTGACCTCTGGCAAGCCAAGCTTGACCGCAGACGAGGTGGTGGCGACACGGTAATGACACGCGAGAGCGAACTCCAGCCCGCCTCCGAGAGCGACACCCTCCAGGGCGCAGGCTATTGGCTTTCCGCATTTTTCGAGCTGCCGAAAGGCGTCCGGCTGCTGATGTGGCGCGATATGTGTGCCCACACGGCGGCCGAGGTCTCCGAGATCCGCGCCTGCGCAGAAGCCGGTACTCTTTCCCGAATAAAGAACTGCCCCACGAATTGCGGCATCGCTGCGGATCCGCTCGACGAGAAGCGGCAACTCAGCGACCACCTCATCTGTCAGCGTGTTCACACTACGCCCGGGAATATCGAATGCGATGAGCGCGACTCCGTCCGCGTCGATGTCGAGTCTGAAGTTCTTCATAGTCATCTCCGTTTCACACTCGCTCGATCAGCATCGCCGCGCCTTGGCCGGCCGCTGCGCATAAGCCGACCACTGCGGTCTCTTTGTCTTGTCGCTCGAGTTCGTCGAGGGCGGTCCCGAGGATCATTGCCCCCGTCGCTGCGATCGGATGTCCCATGGCGATAGCGCCGCCGTTCACGTTCATCTTTTCATGCGGGATGTTGAGCGCCCGCATCATCCGAAGGACGACGGAGGAAAACGCCTCGTTGATTTCATACAGATCGACGTCAGCCGGGGACATTCCAAAACGGTCGAGTAGCTTCGTCGTCACGGCCGCGGGAGCTGTCAGCATGATGGCCGGTTCAGATCCTATGGAGGCGCTACCCCGGATACGTGCGCGTGGCGAAAGGCCAAGCGCTGCACCTGCCTCGCGACTTCCAATAAGAACCGCTGCCGCCCCATCGACAATCCCAGACGAATTTCCGGCATGGTGAACGTGGATTATCCGTTCCACTTCGGGATAGCGCTGGATAGCCACCGCGTTGAAAGCTGCTTCTCCCATTGCTTCGAATGCGGGCTTGAGAGCGGCTAAGCCATCCAGCGTAGTCTCAGGGCGCATGAATTCATCACGGTCGAGGGCTACCATTCCCGCTTGATCGACCACAGGTATGATGGAACGGGTAAAGCGCCCTTCTCCCCACGCCTGGGCGGCACGACGCTGGCTCTCGACCGCATATTCGTCGACGTCCGTCCGCGAAAACCCGTCGATCGTCGCAACGAGATCGGCGGAAACGCCCTGGGGCGTGAAGTAATTGCGAAGCGCCGAACCGGGGTCGACCGGCCACCCTCCGCCATCGGATCCGATCGGCACGCGCGACATGCTCTCGACCCCGCCGCCGATCGCCATGCGAGCTTCACCGGTCATGACCTTTGCGGCAGCGATCGCGCAAGCATCAAGGCCTGAGGCGCAGTAACGGTGGACCTGCATTCCGGATACGGAAACGTCGTAATCGGCCATGAGAGTCGCGGTTCGTGTGATGTCGCCGCCCTGCTCTCCGACCGGTGATACGCAACCAAAAACTACATCGTCTATCCATGATGTATCGATATTCTGGCGATCCCGCAGGGCAACGAGCATCTGCACTGCCATCGACAACGACGATATCGCATGTAGCCCACCGTCGGTTCGGCCTTTCCCCCGAGGGGTCCGAACCGCGTCAAATATAAATGCTTCAGCCATACCAAAATCCTGCGTTCAAGCGTAATTTGCAGTTTGATTAGCCGATTAATTGAAAAACAAAAACGAAAATATGCATCGAACAAACCACACACATTCCTGTTATTTTGGATGGACTAGCCTGATCGCCGAAACCGCGACCCGGGCCCAATGATCGCTGTGCGTAATCGGAATAGGTGGGTGAGCGACGCAGATTCTTGTGACAACCCCCCGGCCCCCGAGTTCAAAAATTCACGCACAGCGTCACAGAAGTGGTTGCCGCGATAGGCACTGTCGGCAAACACCTCGCCGGGATTGTCGGGAAGCGCTTGGGGGTCTGCCTTGCCATCGTTGGAGAGACCGAACCGCTCCTGACCGATCGAACGATGTGTCACGTCCTGCTCCCCTCATCAGAAAGCTCATAGAATCGGCAGTTAAAGCCCCTGTCTACGCCCACCCGCGCACAGGCCTCCCTAGTCATCTAGACTTCGAAAAATCAGCAGGCGGACGCGCCTGTTCGATTACAGTGTCGACAACTCCACCACGCCAGCAAGCGAGATCGGCGGAGTCATCGACCCTGCGAACTAAATTCCCTTACATTCTGTATGCGGCGCTAAAACCGTAGGTGGCAGGCGGGCCTGCGTACCGATAAATGCCCTGCTGGATGGAAATCTGGTTCGTCCAATAATATTTGTTCGTGATGTTTCGTCCCCACAGCGAGAATCGCCACGTCTTGTCGTTTGTCTCGACCCCCGCACTCAGGTCAATCGTTGTATAGCCTGGCGAGAGCAGCCGGGCGTCGGGAATGAAGTCACTGTAGGATTCCGATCGGTACGTTGCGTTACCGTTCACAAATCCGTCCAGGCGGGAGGAAAGGCTCCAACGATATTCGGCGCCTCCATTAATCTGCCATTTAGGCGTATTAGGAAAGCTTCGACCATTGAAATCGGCGACATTTCCAAATGTTGTGGCCTGCAGGTAGGTGCCTTTGACTTTCGTCGAGACGTAGGTGGCTGCGACATTCACCGAAAGACCGGAAAACGGCCGAAGATTGACCTCTAGCTCCGCTCCTTTTGCCCGTGACTTGGGGACGCTGACAAGTGCCGGTTGGTTGCCCAGAACCGGAACATTCTTACGTCCTTGTACCTGCTTATCGAGATAGTCGTAATAGAATAGGGCCGCGTTGACATGAAGAACGCCAGGTACAATGTCCGCCTTGGTTCCAATTTCATAGGCGGTCACCTGCTCCTGCGGCACCGGGGTCCATTGATTGTTGAAAAAGCCCTGGATCGTTCCGAATTGCCCTGCCTTGAAGCCGCGACTGACATTGCCATACAGGAGGACGCCAGGTAGCGGCTTGAAGTCCGCGCCTGCGCGCCAGGATACGTTATTTTCGTTGAGCGTGCCTTTAAATGGCTCTTGGATATAGCCGCCAGTAACGGCCGTAACGTTCACGCACTGATCCTGCACCACGTTGGCAAGCGGTAAGTGGAGGAACGTGAAGACGCCGAGTGCTGCTCCGCGATTACCATCCGCGACAACGCATCCCCCGTAGGTTTGACGCGATTGGGTATAGCGAACACCCCCATGAAGGGTGATGAGGCTACCAATGTCATAGTCGACGCTGCCGAATATCGACCTGAGTTCGCTTGTTCCTCCGCCCTTGGCACTGCAGCACGTGTTGATGGGAATTCCAAGGCCGGCGAACTGCCTTCCGGTGATAGCATCCGCGGTATTCTGTGCCTGGCTCTCGGTGGTTTTGTCATGCTCATAATTGGCACCAGCGATCCAGCGACCAGTGGTTCCGATGTCTCCAGAAATCCGCAACTCCTGATTGAATGATTTGAGCCGCGCATCCGGGTTATAGCCGAGCAGATTGAGTTGAGTGCCGTCGCCTTCCTGCCAATATCGCGGACGGCTGTCGATATAAGAGGTGATAGATGTGAGCGTTACCGCCTCGGACAGCGCCAGTTCGCCCCGCAACGTCCCCATCCACTGCCATGTATCGCGTCCGATAGGATGATTATTAGGCAGAATGGGTGTAAATCCACTGGCGCGGGCATTCTGTGGGGTGATCGGATATGCTGTCTGCTCTGGGGGAACCGTTCCGAAGGACCCTTGATACTGCGCCGCCTGTGGCTGGGACTTGTCGATTGTCCCGCTCACCGTCGCGACGATCTTCAAAGCGTCGCTCGCTTGAAAATCGACGATGGCACGTGCGCTGGTGGTATTCTTTGTTCCATTGGTGCGGCTGGGATCGACAAAGTCGTATTGCCAAGCCCCCGATCCTTCGTGCGAGATGGCGACACGCGCGCGAACTGTGTTTGAGAGGGGGCCGCTAAGGAAGCCTCCGACGATCACGTCGTTAAACCGACCATAGCTGAGATCCGCTCCAGCCTTGAATGCGTCCGTCGGCTTGGCGGCAATGAAGTTGATCGCCCCTGCGGTCGAGTTCGACCCGAACAATGTGCCTTGCGGCCCCTTCAGCACTTCGACCCGCTCAAGATCAAGCGTGCTACCCATCGACATCACGGAGAAAGGA
>JBDUBN010000130.1:0-6985 GCA_040004085.1 Novosphingobium sp. | reverse complement strand
GCCTCCAGCCGCCGGATTTCATCGCGCAACCTGCCAGCTTCTTCGAACTCCAGATCCGCTGCTGCCGCCCTCATTCTCCCCTCAAGTTCCTCGATGTATCCACGCAAGTTGTGGCCGACGAGGTTGTTGATCCCGTCATCTTCCAGATCGACCAGCACGCCGTCGCGGCTGGCGGTGTCGGCGATGATGTCGGCGATGCCGCGCTTGATTGATGCGGGGGTGATGCCGTGTTCGACGTTATAGGCGTGCTGCTTTTCGCGGCGGCGGTCGGTTTCGGCGATGGCGCGTTCCATGCTGCCGGTCATGCGGTCGGCATAGAGGATCACGCGGCCATCTATATTACGCGCGGCGCGACCGATAGTCTGGATCAGGCTGGTTTCGCTGCGCAGAAAGCCTTCCTTGTCGGCATCCAGAATGCACACCAGCCCGCATTCGGGGATGTCCAGCCCCTCGCGCAGCAGGTTGATGCCGACCAGCACATCGTAAACCCCGCGCCGCAGATCGCGGATCAGTTCGATGCGTTCCAGCGTTTCAACGTCGCTGTGCATATAGCGAACGCGCAGGCCCGCCTCGTGCATGAATTCGGTGAGGTCTTCAGCCATGCGCTTGGTCAGCGTGGTCACGAGCGTGCGATACCCCGCCAGCGCCACCTGGCGGCATTGCTCGATGCAGTCCTGCACCTGATCTTCGACCGGGCGGATTTCGACCGGGGGATCGATCAGCCCGGTGGGCCGAATCACCTGTTCGGCAAAGACGCCGCCCGATTGCTCCATTTCCCAGTGGCCGGGCGTAGCGGAAACGGCGACAGTTTGCGGGCGCATCGCGTCCCATTCGTTGAAGCGCAGCGGGCGGTTGTCGATGCAACTCGGCAAGCGAAAGCCGTATTCGGCCAGCGTGATCTTGCGGCGGTGATCGCCCTTACTCATCGCGCCGATCTGCGGCACGGTCTGGTGGCTTTCATCGACGAACAGCAGGGCATTGTCGGGCAGGTATTCAAACAGCGTTGGCGGCGGTTCACCGGGCAGGCGCCCGGTCAGAAAACGGCTGTAGTTCTCGATCCCGGCGCAACTGCCGGTGGCGGCGATCATTTCGAGGTCGAAGTTGGTGCGCTGTTCCAGCCGCTGTGCTTCCAGCAACTTGCCTTCGGGCACCAGTTCCTTAAGCCGCTCTTGCAATTCAAAGCGGATGGCATCGGCGGCCTGCTTCATCGTCGGGCCGGGGGTGACGTAGTGCGAATTGGCGTAGACACGCACCTGGCCAAGGCTGGCGCCTTTCTTGCCGCTAAGTGGATCGAACTCGGCGATTTCCTCGATCTCGTCGCCGAAAAAGCTGATCCGCCACGCCATGTCTTCGTAGTGGCTGGGGAAGATTTCCAGATTATCGCCCCGGACACGGAACATGCCGCGCGCGAACGCCACGTCGTTACGCTTGTATTGCAGCGCCACCAGCTTGCGGATAATCTCGCCCTGATCCGCGCTTTCGCCCTTTTTCAGGTCGAAAATCATCGCTGAATACGTTTCGACCGAGCCGATGCCGTAGATGCAGCTGACCGAGGCGACGATTATCACGTCGTCGCGTTCCAGAAGTGACCGGGTGGCGGAGTGGCGCATGCGGTCAATCGCCTCGTTTACCGAGCTTTCCTTCTCGATGTAGGTGTCCGACCGGGGAACATAGGCTTCGGGCTGGTAGTAATCGTAATAGCTGACGAAAAATTCGACCGCGTTGTCGGGGAAAAAGCTTTTGAATTCGCCATATAGCTGCGCGGCGAGGATCTTGTTGGGGGCGAGGATCAGCGCCGGGCGTTGCAGTTCCTCGATCACTTTGGCCATGGTGAAAGTTTTGCCGCTGCCGGTTACCCCCAGCAGGACTTGCGTGGTGTCATCGGCGCGGATGCCCGCGACCAGTTCGGCGATGGCGGTGGGCTGGTCCCCGGCGGGGTGGTAATCCGAAACGATGCGGAACGGTTTGCCGCCGTCCACCTTTGCGGGGCGCTGCGGCTTGTGCGGGACAAACCCCTGCGAGGTGTCGGGTTCTTCAAGACCCCGGCGGATAACGATTTCTGCCATGTCGGCAGATATGGCGGTTCACTCTGTGTTCCGCAATGGGGTGTTCCGCAATGGGGTGTTCCGCACCAGCTTAGTGAGATGCCGCGCGCGCAACAAAAAAGGGCACCGTCTCGGCTGAGACAGTGCCCTTTTTGTTATGGGGTTACGTTCAAGCGGTAGCGAGCTTGACTGCGCCACGGCGGCGGCGCAGCTGAGCGCCGGCCAGACCGAAGCCAAAGATCATCATCATCCACGCAGCCGGTTCAGGCGTTGCAGCGGCGATCGAGTCGATCTGAATTTCGTTTGAAGTGGCAACCAGCTTGATAGCCTGGATTGCAGTGCCGCCATTCGCATCCATCAGGATCGTGCCGTAGTTGTTCGCGCCCGGTGCCATCCCGCTGCCGGTGAACAGGTTGGTTGTGCCCATCGCGCCGCCAACATACTGGACAAACAAGCTGGCCGAATTCTGATAGTTGCCGATGACAAACTTCAGAAACTGAATGCCGCTGGCGCCGAAATCAAGCGTGACACTGCCACCCTTGATGGCCAGAGCCGTGCCCGATGTGCCGGTAGCGCCGGTAACAAACGCGGCATACTTTGAACCGTTCTTCTTGTTGACCTGATCCTGCGTCACGGTTTCCGTCAGGGTGCCGGTGAACGCAGTCGTGCTGACCGGAATGGACTTTGTCGTTCCGGTGGGAAACGCAGCCGTTCCAGCCGTGCCGGTGAAGCTTTCGATGATCGAAGCCGTGCCATAGCTGGGGACGCCAACGTTCTTCACATAATAAGTGATCGTGGCTGCCGCCTGAGCCGGTGCCGCTGACATGACAAACGCCGCGGCGATCAGTGCGAAAAACTTCTTCATTCCAATTCAACCCCACCAGATGCGCAGCCGACGCTGGAGACGTCCGCTTTGATTCGCATGTAATCGTCTGGTAATTACGAGAAGTTACCAAGCGGTCAAGAGTGGGGTGAGGTTTTTTGTGGTTAATTCTTGCAGTTGCGAAATGAAAACTGACCCAAAACGGGACTGCGAACGATGGCGGCTACCCGCCAAAACCCTAGCAGGATCGGGATAAGCCCGGTCTTGCAATGGCTTGGGTGGGTCGCAGTTGGTTAATGCGCCGCCTTACGCGGCGACTGCACTCACTCCGTTACGGCGGCGGCGCAATTGCAGACCGGCCAGACCGAAGCCGAAAATCATCATCAACCACGCTGCCGGTTCAGGCGTAGCGGCGGCGATCTGGTCGATTACGATTTCGTTGGAGTTCACAACCAGCTTGATGGCCTGGATGGCCGTACCACCACCCGCGTCCATGATGACGGTGCCGTAGTTGTTCTGGCCGGGCGCAAACCCGCTGCCAGTGAACAGGTTGGTTGTGCCCATCGATCCGCCAACGTACTGGACAAACAGGTTGGACGACGTCTGATAGTTGCTGATAATGAACTTCAGGAACTGAATGCCGCTGGCACCGAAATCAAGAGTGATGCTCCCACCTTTCAGTTTCAGGCCCGTACCCGTTATTCCGGTTGCGCCCAACGCATACCTGGCAAAAGTTGCGCCATTGGCTTGACCAACTTGGCTGGGATCCACCGTTTCGGTCAATGTGCCGGTATATGCCGTGGTACTGACGTTGATAGTCTTGGTTGTGCTCGTCGGGAACGCGGAGGTGCCGTCCACTCCGGTGAAGCTTTCGATAATCGAAGCCGTGCCATAGTTGGGGACACCCGCGTTCTGGGGGTAGAAACTGATTGTGGCACCAGAGGCCACGGATGGCGAGGTTAACGCGACCAGTGTGGCTGCGATCAGTGCGAGACGATTTTTCATTAAAAACCCCCGTAAAAACCCAAGCCGATGGCAAAACCTCGGGCCGAGTCGCGTGTTAATCATTCATTAACTACGTGAAATGGGGACTTTGGTCAATTAACGTAATTAAAAATTAAATCTAAAAAATTCCCCTTCCGAGGAGGGGATCGTGCCGAAACGAGACTCTACGCCCCGAAAACCCGCTGTGCTGGCGTGTGGTGCGTGGTGTCCTCATGGTTACTGCGGCGGGCTATGGTGGGATCGGTTTCACAGTCAGATGCTCAAAAGGCTGCGCAGTAATGCTGCCTATCGGCGGCAAACTTGTTCATCGCAGGTTTCGCCGATCCTGTTACACCACGGGCTATGTCCATGTTCGGAACCCTGAAAGACGAAGCATTCCAACGCGGAGGCGCCGCATGGCGTGAGGCACGGCTCAAGGCGGACGAAACGCGCAGCGAACTGACCCGGCGCACAGCCCTTGCGCGCGAGCCTCGCCCGCAGGGAGTCAGTGGTCCGTCGATGCGGCGGTTGCTGGGCGAGCTGGGGTCACTGGCAGATCGGCGCGGCCGGGTGCATCCAGTAGCGGTTGCCGCCGCGCCGAAGCCGGTGATGCTGTTGCCGGGATTTGGCTCTCACCCCGCCCGCATGGCACCGCTGCGCCGCGCGCTGGAGGCTGCCGGGCATGGCGTGATCGATTGGGGGCTGGGCTTTAATATCGGACCAACGCCGGAAAACTTTGCCTTTCTGGTCGCCCGTGTCGTCCAGCTTGCGCGGACCGAAGGTGCACCGGTCACGCTGGTGGGGTGGAGCCTGGGCGGGCTGTTCGCGCGCGAACTGGCCAAGGCGCGGCCCGATGCTGTGGCCAGCGTGATTACCATGGGCACGCCGTTTTCCGGCAACCGCCGCGCCAACAACGCCTGGCGGGCCTATCAATTCGTTACCGGCCACAGTGTCGACGCGCCGCCGATTCCCTGCGATTTTGCGATAAAGCCGCCGGTGCGAACGGTCGCCTTGTGGAGCCCGCGTGACGGTGTGGTATCGCCGCGATCATCGTGCGGCTGGCCGGGAGAGCGTGATCAGGCGGTGGCGCTGCGCTGTTCGCACCTTGGCTTCGCCCGCGATCAGCGCGCCATTGCCGAGGTGCTGCGCCAGATTGATTTGCCAGATATAGATGACGGACTACAGCGGCCAGACTGACACAGGGTCGGCGGGCTGAAATAGAATAGCCAGAATGGAAAAAGGCCTTGCGTTCCCCCCGGATCGCAAGGCCCCCATCAGCGCAATTATAGTAGCGCGACGAAACGATGTAGTGCTTGACTGAACCCTTATTTGGCCAGCCCTTTAATATCGCCAACCAGCAAATCGTAAAGCCGCAAAATAACGCGGGTGGCAAGTATTCCGGCAATGGCAAGGGCGACATTGCCCATCACTGCGCCAAGCTGGCCGCCAATTTGCGGGACATTGCCCAGGGCCGCGCCGATCATCGGCAGAATCAGTACCATCACGCCCAGCCAGGTGATGTCGTCAGCGGTGTAGATGAACCCGGCGATCACGCCGAGCAGCAAGAGTACCAACGGCACGTTGGCTGGTAGTGCGACGAACGCCGCCACGACTGCGAGAATGAGAGCTATCGCACGTGCGAGCCCCGCGACCTTATCTAACATTTGCCCCGCCATTGTGTTTGCAAGTAGATGTGGAGACTTGCTGCTCCCACTGCCGAGGCTACATAATTACCCGTAATTTCCCAAAGAATTTTTGTGCGCGGTAAACTGTTGTAACAATTACGTACTTGCGTTGTTCCATGCTATTGGTTTCAGATAATGATGCGAATTTATCGGGCGTTTTTCGCTGCAGCATAACTGCCGCATGCGTCTCTTTGTAGCGAAATTGGACCACGTCAAGTCAGCGTCGCGCGTGCCTTGTTCGCGCCGAATTCCCGCTTGACTTGCTGCGGCGCAGCACTAACAGCAGCGCCGGGCCACGCGGTCCCAACGCCGCGCGTGCTCTCTGTGAGGAGAGACTACATGACTGTTGCACTGCCAGCGCGCAAACCTGCGCGTCCGTTCTTTTCATCCGGCCCCTGCGCCAAGCCGCCCGGATATTCCCCCGACAAACTGGCTACCGAAGTGCTCGGCCGCTCGCATCGTGCGAAGATCGGCAAGACACGCCTGCAGTATTGCATCGATCTGATGCGCGAACTGCTGGAACTGCCCGATACGCACCGCATCGGCATCGTTCCGGGTTCCGATACCGGCGCGTTTGAAATGGCGATGTGGACGATGCTGGGCGCACGCGGCGTGACTACGCTGGCATGGGAAAGCTTTGGCGAAGGCTGGGTGACCGACGCGGTAAAGCAGCTCAAGCTGGAACCCACCGTGATGCGCGCCGATTACGGCCAGTTGCCCGATCTCGACAAGGTTGATTGGTCGGACGACGTGCTGTTCACCTGGAACGGCACCACATCGGGCGTGCGCGTACCGGACGGCGAATGGATCGCTGCGGACCGCGAGGGCCTGTCGTTTGCCGACGCCACCAGCGCCGTGTTCGCTTATGACATTCCGTGGGACAAGATCGATGTCGCCACCTTCTCATGGCAGAAGGTTCTGGGCGGCGAGGGCGGCCATGGCGTGCTGATCCTTGGCCCCCGCGCGGTTGAGCGGCTGGAAAGCTATACCCCTGCATGGCCGCTGCCAAAGGTGTTCCGTTTGGTCGCCAAGGGCAAGCTGACCGAAGGCGTGTTCAAGGGCGAGACGATCAACACCCCGTCGATGCTGGCGGTCGAAGACGCGATTTTCGCGCTTGAATGGGCCAAGTCCATCGGCGGCCCTGCTGGGCTGAAGGCGCGCTGCACCGACAATGCCGATGCCTTGGCCAAGATCGTCGCCGACCGCGATTGGCTCGGCCATCTGGCGATCGATCACGGCACCCGTTCCAAAACGTCAGTCTGTCTGACGGTAGCGGGCGCGGATGAGGCGTTTATCAAATCGTTTGCCGCACTGCTGGAGAAAGAAGGCGCGGCCTATGACATCGCCGGTTATCGCGATGCCCCGGCTGGCCTGCGCATCTGGTGCGGCGCCACGGTTGATACCGCCGATATCGAGGCGCTGGGGCCTTGGCTTGACTGGGCTTACGC
>JBDUBN010000522.1:0-2105 GCA_040004085.1 Novosphingobium sp. | reverse complement strand
ATGGCTTCCGCGAGCTTTTCGCGCCCGACCGCGCCGGACAGTAGCGCGTCGCCGATGACCCAGCTTGGCGTGCCGTTCAGGCCAAGCTGGCGGGCGTAATCGATGTTTCTGGCCAGCGCCTGTTCGGTCAGAGGATCGCTGATCACCTTGCTGGCCCGCGCCAGATCGACGCCAGCGACCTGTGCTGCGGCCTGAATGCTTTGCGCATCGGGGCGTCCCGCGGCGAACATCGCCTTGTGAAACGCCGCGTACTTCCCTTGCGCGGCGGCGGCCATGCCCATGCGGGCGGCGTCGGCACTCTCGGGCGAGAGGATCGGCAACTGCCGCACGACCACCCTGAGGTCCGGGTTAGCCCCGATCAGCGCTTCGACATCCTCAACCGAGCGGCGGCAATAGGTGCAGGCAAAATCGGTGAATTCCACCAGCGTGACCTTGCCCTTCGGATTGCCCAGCACTTCACCCGGCCACGGCGATTCCAGTTCGCTGCGAATCCCCGCGAGCTGCGCGGCATTCTGCTTGTGCGCCAGGTTTTCCATCGCCTTTGGCAGCACTTCAGGGTGTTCGAGCAGGTAATCGTGGACCACCGACTCAATCGCCGCACGCTCACCCGATGCCATGCCGCCCGCCGGATTGGTCGCCGTGCGATGCGCCTGCCACCACACTCCGGCCAACACGCCGAGAACCGCAAAAAGCAGCGGCAGGCCAAATTTGCGAAGCCGCGAGGGCGCTGTGACTGTGTCCATATCCCCAGTCTACTTGCGCTTTTTCGTATGCTCAAGTGCGGCGCGTGTCTGCATGGCGATATCCTGGGCGCGCAGCCAGTCCGGGGAGCCCTTCGGCAGCGCCGCCTCGGCCGCTTCGGCGCTGCGCATCCCCTCGGCCATCCGGCCCGACAGCACCTGCTGCTCGGCGCTGGCCAATTGCGCGCGCGGGGTATCACCATTAGCGGCATAGACCACGCCAAGCTGGTACCAGGCATCGGGATTTTCGCGGTCGCGCGCCACCGCCACTTTAAGCACCCGCTGCGCCTCGGCCATGTTCTGCGGGTCTTCGGTGGCGACCAAGGCATGACCCAATGTGGTGGCGATCAGCGGCTGGTTGCCGGTCAATTCCGTGGCCCGGCGCAAGGGCGCCAGCGCTTCCACCGGCTTGCCCGATTCGAGCAGCACCTGCCCCTTCAGTTCAAGGAAATAGGGGTCAGCTGGGGCAGCCTTCAACAGCGCATCAACCTCGGTCAGCGACTTGTCGAGGAACGCGTCCTTGTGCCAGGCATAGGCGCGGGCATAGCGCGCGGGCACCGAATTGTCGGTCAACGGATAGACCAGCAGCGTATTTTTCGGCTCGGCCAGATAGCCATAGAGCTTGGCCTTGGCCCGGCGAAAGCGTGCCTCCAGCGCGGCATCGCTGGGTTTGTTCCACGCCGGGTCTTTCTCGTAACTGTCCTGCAAGGTAGCGATCCGGTCAGCCTCGAGGGGGTGAGTGCTCATGAACGTATCCATGTCCGACTGGGCGTAACCTTGCCGATACGCCTCGCCCGCCAGCTTTTTGAAGAACTCCACTGAGCCGCGCCCGCTGATCCCGGCCTTGGCCAGAAATGAAGCGCCCGCCGCGTCGGCTTGTGATTCCTGCGCGCGGCTGAACGCCAGATACTTGCCAAGCGCGGCCTGCTGTCCAGCCATGATCACGCCCATCGCCGCGTCGCCAGCCCCCGCCGCCGCCGCCGCAACGCCGAGCAGCAGTGAGAGCAGAGTGATGTTAGTGGCCGCCTTGCCGCCCTCTGCACCTGTGATCGCATGGCCGCCGGTGATGTGGCCCAGTTCGTGCGCGATCACGCCCTGCACCTGATTGGCGCTGTCCGCCGCGTTGATCAGGCCGGCATGGAGGAACACCGTCTGGCCATTGACGACAAAGGCGTTGATGCTGGAATCGTTGACCAGCACGACATCGACGTTCTTCGGATCAAGCCCGGCGGCGCTGACCAGCGGCGAGGCCATATCGCGCAGCAGCGCCTCGGTCTCGGCATCGCGGAGCACCGATTGCGCAGCCACCGGCTGAACCACCAGCGCCAGAGCGGCACACACGGCGGCGGCTTTTGCCAACAAGGC
>JBDUBN010000129.1:0-7001 GCA_040004085.1 Novosphingobium sp. | reverse complement strand
GCCTGTTTTTACGTGGCGCTCATCCGCCGAGCGACGCTGACAAATTCGGCGACGGTCAGCGTCTCGGCCCGGCGTTGTGAATCAATCCCCAGCGCCTCCAGCGCCTCCAGCGCACCCGGCAAGCCCTTCAAACTCTGCCGCAGCATCTTGCGGCGCTGGCCAAACGCGGCTTCGGTTACGCGCTCCAGCATTCGCGCTGAGACGCCTGCCGGCATGGATTTGGGCACCAGATGCACCATCGCCGACATCACCTTGGGCGGCGGCGTGAAGGCGCTGCGGTGAACCTTCAGCGCGACTTTGACCTCGGCGCGCCACTGCGCCAGTACGGCAAGACGGCCGTAGCTTGACGGCCCAGCCTCAGAGACGATGCGCGTTGCTACTTCCTGCTGGAACATCAGCGTCAGCGAAGTCCAGCGCGGCGGCCAAGCCTCGCCGCCCAGCCAACCGGTGAACAGGTTGGTGCCGACGTTATAGGGCAGGTTGGCTACGATGGCGTATGGCTCGTCAAACAGCGTCGCCGGGTCAATCTTGGTCGCGTCGCCCTGAATTACCCGGAGTTGGCCGGGAAATGCCTCCGACAATTCCTCCAGCGCGGGCAGGCAGCGTTTGTCCATCTCGATGGCGGTCACCCGCGCACCGGCGCGCAGCAAGGCGCGCGTCAGGCCCCCCGGACCGGGGCCGATTTCCAGCACCGCGCGGCCTTCCAGTTTGCCGGGAATCTTGGCGATGCGGCTGAGCAATTGCTCGTCGAACAGGAAGTTCTGGCCAAGCGCCTTGGTCGCGAACAGGCCGTGGCGGTTGATGACTTCACGTAATGGCGGCAGCTCAGTCATGTGGCGCACCGAGTGATACGGCAAGCGCCCGCATGACGATCAGTTGTAATCGATCACGGCGTCGCGGCGAAGGTCGCGCAGATAGGCCTGAGCGCGCTTGTTGACGCGGTCATCTTCCATCTGCGACATCATATCGTCGAAGCTGGGACCGTTATCGACCTTGGGATCATCGCGGCCGCACAGCATCAGCACCCGCACGCCTTCCTTGATCGAGCCGAACGGCGGCGAGGTTTCGCCGATGGACAGCGCAAGAATCGATTCCTGAATTGGCCCCGGCAGATCGCGTGCCTTGACCTGATCGTTGGCGACAACCGATGCGCCCACGCTTTGCGCCACGGCATCAACCGCGCCGCAACCCTTGGCGCCCTTCATGGCGGCGGCGAAATCGCTGGCGCGTTTGGTGGCTTCGGCCTCGGTGATTCCTGCGGGGAAATCGACCGAAATCTGCTTGAGTGCCAACAGCGCGTCGCGCGGGTCGGCGGTGAGGACTTGCCGCTTGTCGATCAGGTACAGGATCGAAAAGCCGCCCGGAATCGCGACCGGGCCAACCAACTGGCCGGGCGCAAGCTGCTGCGCCGCGGCGCCGAGTTCGGCGGGCAACTGGGCCAGACGGATCCAGCCAAGATCGCCGCCGACCGCAGCGGTCGAGGCTTGCGAATACTGGCGGGCGTAAGCGACAAAGCTGCCGCCTTGGCGAATCTGATCGATGATCTTCTTGGCATTTGCCTCGACCGCAGCGGCGTTTTCTGGTGTCGCTGAGAGGAAAATTTCGCCGATCCGGTACTCGTCGGTGCCCTTGGCGGCTTTCAGGCGATCAAGGTTCTCCTTGACCTCTTCTTCCGAGATATTGACGAACGGCTGAACATTGCGGCGCAGCAATTTCTGCCAGGCCATTTCGCCGCGGATCTGGTGCTTGAGCGAGGCTGCCGACGATCCGACTCTCGTCAGATAGGCGTCCATGCCCTTGGGGTCCTTGGGGAAATTCTGGTTGGCGACACGCGCATAGCTGGCTTCGACTTCTTCGTCAGCGAGGTCGATGTCAGATGCCTTGGCGGCCTGAATTTGCAGCGTCTCGTCGATCAGGTTGCGCAGGACCTGCAAACGCAGGCGCTGCATTTCTTCTGGCGGCACTTTGCCCTGATTGGCGGCGACGATCAGGGCCAGTCGCTGATCGACATCGGTGCCGGTGATGATGTCACCATTGACGATAGCCGTGGCGTGGCGGTGGTTGGGATCGTTTTTGCCAAATATCGTGGCATCAGCCGGAATGACGATTGCGCCCTGCGGCGTGGCGCTGCCGCCCGCGCCTTCGTCCTGAGCGTGCGCGGCTGCTGTGATCACAGCTGCACTGATGCCAAGCAGCAGAAATGCACGGCCCGTAATGGTCTTGTGCGAAAAGAGCTTCACCGTGATCCAAACCCCGAATGCGGCAACAGAGAGTTGCCTGAATAACCTATGTCGCTTTGTCGCGGTGCGGCTGAACCGGACATGAGCATCCGGCGCGGGCGATAGCGCGTTTGCTGCGGTCTGGAAACAGGAACATTGGCACTTGCTCTGGCACCCGCTCAGCGCAAGCCCAGATTACGCAGCGAAAAGTGAAGTTGGAAAGTATTACCCCGCCGGGCGTCGCCGGTTGCGACGTAATCCCGCCGCCACGTGAATGCGATATCGAGGCAGTCGTCGGTATAAGCGACGCCGAGACGGGTGCGCAGCGGCTGGAAACGGTCGGGAACCGGCGTGATAGCGGGATTGGGCGGAGTAAGGTTAATCACGCCCGATCCGAATACCGACCAGTAATGCGCAAATGCGGCGCGCGCGGAAAAGCGAAGTTCCTCACGGTCCTGCAAATCCTCGACCGTGGTGATGTTGCGGTTAAGCCGCAAGTAGCCGATCTCGACGTAAGTTTTCTGGCTGCCGATAGTCGCGTCGAATTCATTGCGGCGGACCGCGAACGAATCCTTGTCGAGCCGGAAGCGGTGGGTGAGTTTTACGAAATCCTTGAAACGGACTTCCGTGCGGCCAACCACGTCTGACACCCGGCCATCAAGCCCGGTGCCGGCGGGAAACAGCGCGGGCTTGCTGCTCAGGCGATAGGACTGGCCGATAGTGGTATCGATCCGCCAGTTCGGCTTTTCCCAGTGCCAGTCAAACCCATAAGTAAAGCGCACGCCGTCCTCGATCCGGTCGTAACCGGGGAAGCGGTTGAGCGCGAACAGGTTGGAGTCTTCGAGATCAATCGCCCGCGCATCCTCGTTGGGGATCGACAGGTTTTTGATCGTCGGGCTGGCGACTACCTGAAAGCGCGGGGTCAGGATCTGGGTGCCGCTAAACACATTACCAACCAGCGGCCATTTCACGTCAACCGCCGCCGTCGCAATGCCGCGCGTCTGCCAACCGGGCAGGCCGCGATAGCTGGCGGTGGCGGTCAGCAGGTTGTCGGACGAATGATAGGCGTCGCCGCGCACCAGGGCTGTGAAGGTAACGAGCTGGCCCATCGACGTCAGCTTGGTCAGATCCCACTTCGCTCCGGCAAAGGCGCGCTGGGTGTCCTGTCCGCTGGTCCGCGAGATCGCCAGACTGTTGAGCTGGATTTCAAACCGGCCGCCCAGAACAGGATCGGGAATGCGGCGGCGGTAGTCGATTACCGGCAAAGCCAGCGGCACCAGCCCCTGCCGATCACCAACCCGCAAGGTCTGCGTCGCCCAACCGGCAATCGACAGATAGCTGTTGTTGGTGATGTGTTCGACTTCAAACGTCGAGCGTAAACGGTCATCTCGGCTGATGTCGTAACGGCGCAGGAACGTGCGGTCGCTGGCCAGCCGCAGCGAGGATGTCATGCTCCATTCCGGGCTGAACTGGAATCGGCCATTGGCATAAATATAACCACGAAACTCGGTTGACCGGGCCGCCGTAGCCCCGGCAACCGGGATCAGCGCGCTGCGCGTGGCATAGCCGGTAACCTGAAACGCGCCCTTGTCGACCAGCGCCCGGTACTGGGCCGACACCATCGGCGCGGCCTGGGTAAAGACATAGCCGGTGACCGACAGGTCGCTGTTGTTGCCCAGCCGCTGATACCACGTGTCGCTAAGCTGGACGCCGTTCGACGCTGACAGGGCAATATCGGGGATCAGCAGACCGTTGATGGCGCGACCATCGGTGGCGAGGACCAGACCGGGCAGCGGCAGCAGCGGAATGCCGAAGAACACCATATTTGCACCGCGAAAGCGCAAGTTGTGCTTGGCTTGATCATAGGTCACCTGCTTGGCATTAACTTGCCAACTCGGGCGTTTGGGACAACCTTCGTCGTCCTCCACAGCGCAGCCCGTGTACGATGCCATGGTCAGCACGATATTGCCGCTGGCGTCGCGCGTCCCCTTGTCAGCGGCGAGCCGCCCGCCTTCGCGCAGCGCGATCAGCAGGTTAGCCATGGCCCCGGCCTTCAGGTCGTTGGTCAGTTCAACTTTGTCAGTGAACAACTGGTTACCGTTGGCGTCGACGAGGCGGACATTGCCCGATGCGACGATTTCGCCGGTGTTGCGGTTCCAGGTGACGGCGTCAGACCGCACCGACTCGTCGTCGCGCCGCAGAACCACGTTGCCCGAAGCGGTGACGCGTTCGTTGTTATAGTCGTAATCGACCTTATCCGCCTCAAACGCGATCGGTGCATCGCTGTTAAGCGCTCCGGCGAAAGGCGCTGGAGCGGGGGGCGGGGTCGGGCTGACCGCGCTGTCGATAGGCCGCATCTGGTCCGCTGCTGCGTCCTGCGCGCAAGCCACGCCGCCTAGGGGGATAAGGCACGACAGCGCTGCCCCTGCCAGCCAAGGCTGCAAGCGGCGCGGCGAGGCTTGCAGTGGGGACGTCGAAACACGGAGCATCACTTGCCTATCGCACTGCCCGCGCTTAACTGCAATCCGCCTCGGCGGTCCTTTTGCGCATTCATTGTCGCGCATTGGCCGCAAGCCACGAAATTTACGCGGAGATTCCATGAACATCACCTTCGTTGCCTCGCTTGATCCCGCTGCTCGGCTGGTTGCCCAAGTGGTCGATCAGGACGCGATGCCATCGGGTCTTGATCCGGTGCTGACAGCCGGGGCCAAGGCATCGCGCTTTACCGGCAAGGCGGCACAAGTATTCGAAGGCTTCGTCCAGAGCGGCGAGGCGGTGGTGCGCCGGGCGTTGGCCGGGCTGGGTGAAAAGTCCGATTCGGGCCGGGTTTCCGCGCTGGAGCGGGCAGGTGCGGCGCTGACGGCGAAGTTCCTGACCTCGGGCGAATCGCTGCTCACGATCGACTTCGCGGGTTCGAACCTGAACGCCGAAGCGGCGGCTTCCGTCTTGCTGGGCGCACGGCTGCGCGGCTGGCGGCACGATGTTTATCGCACGAAGCTGAAGGAAGACCAGAAAGTCTCGCTCACCGGCATTGCCGCCGCCAATACTCCCGATGGAACCGAGGCCGCATGGGAGCGCGCGTCGGCGGTCGCATCTGGCGTGGAATTCACCCGCGAACTGGTCACTGAACCAGCCAACGTGATTTACCCGGAGAGCTTCGTCGCTCGCTGTCAGGCACGGATGGCCGGAACCGGGCTGGAACTCACCGTACTGGACGAGGCAGAAATGCGCGAACTGGGCATGGGCGCATTGCTGGGTGTTTCGCAGGGTTCCGCCCGTGCGCCGCGTTTGCTGGCGATCAAGTGGAACGGCGGCAAGGCGGGCGGCAAGCCGGTGGCTTTTGTTGGCAAGGGGGTCACTTTTGATACCGGCGGCATTTCGCTGAAACAGCCCGCCGGTATGGAAGACATGAAGTGGGACATGGGCGGGGCAGGGGCCGTCGCAGGCGCAATGCTTGCACTGGCGCTGCGCGGGGCCAAAGCCAATGTCGTGGGCGTGTGCGGACTGGTCGAGAATATGCCCGATGCCAACGCCCAGCGGCCCGGCGACGTCGTGACCTCAATGTCCGGCCAAACCATCGAAGTGATCAACACCGATGCCGAAGGGCGGCTGGTCCTCTGCGATGCGCTAACCTGGGTGCAAAAGAACCATGCGCCCTCCGCCATCGTCGATCTGGCGACGCTGACCGGCGCGATCATCGCCGCGCTGGCGCATGAATATGCCGGGCTGTTCAGCAATGACGATGATCTGGCGAACAAGCTCACCGCCGCCGGAATTGCCTCGGGCGACCACTTGTGGCGCTTCCCGATGGGCCCGGCTTACGACAAGATGATCAACAGCCCAATCGCCGACATGAAGAACACCGGAGCACGTTTTGGCGGGTCGATCACCGCCGCCCAGTTCCTTGGCCGCTTCATCGACAAGGGCACGCCGTGGGCTCATCTCGACATTGCCGGGACGGTTTGGACCGATAAGCCCGGCGGGACATGGGACAAGGGCGCAACCGGCTTTGGCGTGCGTATCCTCGACCAGTTCGTGCGGGACAATCTTGAGAGCTGATGCGCGTCGATTTCTACCAGATAAGCAACGATCCGGCCGAAGCGGTTGTCGCGCTGATCGCGCGCAACACGCTCAAGGCTGGCAAACGTCTGCTGGTGGTGGCGCGAGAGCCTGCGCGACTTGAGCGCATCAGCGAGGCCTTGTGGGCGAGGGGCGACAGCTTCCTCGCCAATGGGCGCGCTGGTGCTGGGCATGATGAGCGTCAGCCGGTGCTGCTGTCCGATAATCTCGAAGCAGCGAACGGCGCGAGTTTTCTGGCGCTGGCCGACGGACAATGGCGCGATCCTGATGGGTTTGAGCGGGTGTTTCTGGTGTTCGACAACAGCACCATCGACGATGCGCGCGGCGTCTGGCGCGATCTCGGCACCCGCGAAGGCACCGAACGGCACTTCTGGAAACAGGACGGCGGGCGCTGGATCGAGGCGGCCTGAGGCGGAGCGCGTCGGCGCAACCTTGCAGCGCAGCATTTTCCCGGCTAGGGGCGCGCCACTTTACAAGATAAACGAACAATACTCGCAAGGAATATGACATGGCGGTTACCCGCACCTTTTCGATCATCAAGCCTGATGCCACTCGCCGCAACCTGACCGGTGCCGTCACCGCCGTGCTGGAAAAGGCAGGCCTGCGCGTTGTCGCATCCAAGCGCATTCACATGACCCGCGAACAGGCCGAGGGCTTTTACGCGGTGCACAAGGAACGCCCGTTCTTTGGCGAACTGGTCGA
>JBDUBN010000521.1:0-2110 GCA_040004085.1 Novosphingobium sp. | reverse complement strand
GGTGAGGGTGGCAGATTGCTGGGGTGTAGGAAAGGGTTTGCGTTAAAAGGCTGATTTGCATATGTAATAATGAGGTCAGTTTAGGGGTTAAGTAAACTGTCACCGTTATTTTTTAGGCGTTAAGTAAACTGTCACGGAAATCACCCAGCGCGGGGTGACGTGGGTGACAACACCCTTGTCCACCGGGTGACATGGCACCCAACGCAACCTCCTGACAACGCGACGCTTTCCGGCGCAGCCCCCGTGCGTACGGTGCATTACAAAAACGCCCACCGGGGTGTGCGTCGCCGCCTCCGCACGAGTTTGCGAGTGCCCCGCCAACAGGGAGAAGGGGGTGCTACAGCCACCTCAATTATTGCGACTATCATTTCGCTATGATTTTGTGCACCAAAAATACCGTTAAGATGATTGCTGGTATTACAGATATGCGGGATATTAATAAGTTCTGATAATAAAATCTCTTAGAGTTAAATTCATCCATTTTATTGTCAGAAACTTTTCCATTTTCAGAGAAAATTTTAATATTGTCATTTATCATTTTTTTAGGATTTATTATCAATACGATGAAATTATACCATAGCATTGCGGCGGAAACCGCCAATATTATTATCTCGACTCTATCCGACATTTGGAAATTCCATTCCAAAAACAACCGCTATATGGCTATAATTCAATATCTCTAATGACTTACCACTTTAAGGGTAGGCCGTATCCCCGCAATGGAGTTACGTTCACAGTTTACTTAACCCCCAAACCTCACCCAACACATCAAACAACCGATCGCGCATGATCGCCTCACCGGAATGGGACACGCAATAGCATGCCCCCGGCGTATTTGCGTTAGGTAAGAGCCGGAATCGTAAAATGTGCTGCGGCGCAGCAGTCGGGAATATCCGGACGGAAATTTTCCGGCTATCGTATTCAAGAAACAGCCTAATGGCTTGAACCATTCCGCCACACGGAGCCTCGCATGAAACTACAGGACAAGGTTTGCATCGTTACCGGATCAGCCAGCGGCATCGGCCAAGCCATTGCGCTGCGCTATGTCTCAGAAGGGGCCAAGGTGGTGATTGCCGACATGAACCTTGCGGCCGCTCAGGCCACTGCAGATGCGATCAATAGCGCCAATCCCGGGCAAGCCATGGCGGTGGCAATGGACGTTACCTCGGAAGAACAGGTCAACGCGGGCGTCGCGGCGGTGGTTGCAGCATGGGGCGGGGTGGATGTGCTGGTGTCGAATGCGGGCATCCAGATCGTCAATCCGATCGAGAACTTCGCTTATGCCGACTGGAAAAAGATGCTGGCGATCCACCTTGATGGCGCGTTCCTGACCACCAAGGCCTGTCTACCGCACATGTATGCCAAGGGCGGCGGGTCGGTTATCCTGATGGGATCGGTCCACTCGAAAGAGGCCTCGCCGCTCAAATCGGCTTATGTCACCGCCAAACACGGGCTGCTGGGACTGTGCAAGGTGATCGCCAAGGAGGGCGCTGCTCATGGCGTGCGCGCCAATGTGGTGTGCCCCGGGTTCGTCCGCACGCCTCTGGTGGACAAGCAGATCCCCGAACAGGCGAAGGAGCTGGGGATTTCGGAAAAGGACGTTATTGAGAAGGTGATGCTGGGCCAGACGGTCGACAAACAGTTCACTACCGCCGAGGATGTGGCCGAAGTTGCGCTGCTGTTTGCCGGATTTGAGACCAATGCGCTGACCGGGCAATCACTCGTCGTCAGCCACGGCTGGTACATGGAATAAACCGCCGCAGCCGCGCCGATCACGACGCAATCTGCGGCGGCGATTGAACGACGGTTATAACGTGGTTCGGTTGCCCGTAATGAAGTGAACGATCACGGCGATTACGGCGATGACCAGCAGCAGGTGGATCAATCCGCCCGCAACATGGAACACCAGCGCGCCCATTAGCCACATTACCAGAAGTACGATCCCAACAATCAACCACATCACCGTTCTCCTCGTTATGCAGGCCGCAGTTGCGACAATGGTAAAACGCGGGGGGCGGGGGGATGTTCCGGATCGGTTCGTTCGAGCAAGTTGCGTTTAATCTGAATCGTCATCCCGGCGAAGGCCGGGACCCAGTCCAAACCAAGAAGC
>JBDUBN010000520.1:0-2111 GCA_040004085.1 Novosphingobium sp. | reverse complement strand
GCCGTCTGGCTGCGCAGAACCGCCTCCATGATCAAGACCTTCTCCGCCTCGTCGCTCACATCCTTGAGCAAGCGATTGAACAGGCCCGGCGTGATCACCTGCCCCAGCGCCAGCTTCATGTCAAAGGTGGCAAGGTAGTCCTTCAGCGCCACCAGCTTTTCCCGGCCCGGTGGCTCGTGGATGCGGTAGACGACCGGCATGACCTTGCTTTCCAACGCCTTGGCCGCCGCGACATTGGCCGCGATCATAAATTCCTCGACCACTTTGTGCGCATCGAGCCGTTCGCGCAGCGCGATTTCGGTGATCTGGCCCAGTTCGTTCAGGACCACCCGGCGTTCGGGCATTTCCAGCACCAGCGGATCACGCTTCAGCCGCGCGTCATCGAGCGCGCGATAGCAGGCCCACAGGTTTTCCAGACCCGCCCCGCCCTCGCCACGATCGATCCGGCCTTGTGCGTCTTCGTAGGCGATCACTTCGGCGATCCGCACGAGAGCGCGGGTAAATCGCCAGTCGGTCACCTGCCCCTCGGCGCTGATCGTCATCTGACAGGCCATCGCCGCGCGGTCTTCGCCGGCGCGGAGCGAGCAGACATCGGCGCTCAATATTTCGGGCAGCATCGGCACCACGCGGTCGGGGAAATAGACCGAGTTGCCGCGTTTGCGCGCTTCGCGGTCCAGCGCGCTGCCGGGGCGGACATAGAACGACACGTCGGCAATCGCGACCACGGCGCGGAAACCGCCCTGCCCGTCCGGTTCGGCCCATATCGCGTCGTCGTGATCGCGGGCGTCGCTGGGGTCGATGGCGACGATTGGCAGGTGCCGCAAATCTTCGCGCGTTTCCTCTGACAGCGGCAACTTGGCGGCCAATTTTGCCTGATCGAGCGCTTCTTGCGGAAAGACGAACGGGATGCCGTGCTTGTGAATGGCGATCAGGCTGAACGCGCGCGGGGCGAGCGGATCGCCAAGTATCGCGGTGACCTTGACCCCGGAACGCGCGGATCGGCCAGCGGCTTCGGCCATGACCAACTGGCCTTCCTCTGCCCCGCCCAGATCGGCAATCGGCACCGAATTGCGCACGCGCTTGTCCACCGGCGCCAGCCAACCCTTGCCCGCGCCGTCGATTTCCACGACGCCGAGAACCGATTCCTCGCTGTCGGCCAGCTTCTTGATCGGGAACGCGCGCCAGCCGCCTCCGGCCTCCTCGGTGCGCGCCAGCACCTTGTCACCGCGCTTGAGTGCCGGTTGGCGCGGACCTTTCTGCCGGTTGCCCTTTTCCACCACCCGCAGCCGAGGCGGCGTTGCGGACTGATCAGGCGACCAATTGTCAGGAATAGCAATCGCCTCGCCGTCCTCGATATCGACCACGCGTAGCACCGTGACGTGCGGCACCCCGCCCATGCGGTGAAATGCCGCCCGGTTGCCGTCGATCAAGCCTTCATCGGCCATATCACGCAGCAGTGCCTTGAGCGCGATCTTCTCCGCGCCTTGCAGGCCGAACCCGCGCGAAATCTCGCGCTTGCCCGCCGGTCCATCAGTCGTGGCGATGAAATCGAGGATTTGCTGGCGAGTGGGCATTCCGGGCGAACGCGGTTTTATCGGTTTGGGCATGGTCTTCGTCTTGGCCGCAAAGGTCGTCCGATACAACGTCAAACGATTGGGCCAAATGGCTGGGCCAAACGGCTGGGGCGGAACCATTGCAAGACTGTCGCGTTTGGCTCCCTGTAGTTTCAACAGAACGAGGACCAAGGACATGGCAGACGTTTACAGAAACGACGATGGCCTCCGAACCGAGGATGGCTATGTAGTCAACGACGGTCGGCGCCCGGTTGTGGTCGAGCGCAAGTCGTCGTCCGCATTGTGGCTGATTCTACTGGCAATCATTGCCGTCATCGCAATCCTGTTCGCAACCGGCTTTTGGAAAGCCGACGTGAACGGCGGATCAATGCCGGACGTGAAGGTCAGCGCCAAGGGCGGCAGTCTTCCATCGGTAGACATGCAATCGAAGGAAGTCGTGGTTGGCTCCAAGGATGCGACAATCGATGTGCCAAAGGTCACCACCGAAAAAACGACCGTTCAGGTGCCAGTGCTTGGCGTGAAGGATAACGACAAGTA
>JBDUBN010000128.1:0-7020 GCA_040004085.1 Novosphingobium sp. | reverse complement strand
CGGATGGTCGCACAATGCATATCGTTAATCAGACTCTGCCCTCGGGGAGGCGTTTGGTCATGCATGAAGATATCAGTCAGAAAATGCGTGCCGAGGCGAAAATGGAGCATATGGCGCATCATGATGCTTTGACCGATTTGCCCAATCGTACATTGTTCCATGCCCAGTTGGAGCAGGCCCTGAGCAGGGGCGATGAGCCGCATAATTTGGCGGTGTTGTTCATAGATCTTGATAATTTCAAGAGCATCAACGACACACTCGGTCATCCCATTGGCGATGAGTTGCTTATAGCCGTGGCAGATCGCTTGCAGAGATGTCTCGACAAGGGAGATATAATCGCAAGATTCGGCGGCGATGAATTTGTCATTGTCAAAACCAAGATCGAGCAACCGACTGATGCAGCCAGTTTTGCGACCCGTATTCGGGAAGCAATAATCGCACCTTGCAACCTCAGCGGTCATCAGGTGGTTGTCGATATGAGTATTGGCATCGCGCTTTTTCCCGGTGATGGCAGTGATGCCGAGAAATTGGTGCGAAATGCCGATATGGCGCTTTACGGGGCTAAAGCAAGCGGGCGCGGCGCCTATCGATTCTTCGAGGCCGAAATGGATCGACGCATGATGGCGCGTCGTTTACTCGAACTGGATCTGCGCAAGGCGCTCGTCAATGGTGAATTTGAGCTCTATTATCAACCGCTGATCAATCTCGAGCGCGATGAAATTACCAGTTGTGAGGCGCTGCTGCGCTGGAACCACCCTGAAAAAGGTATGATCGCCCCTGAAGAATTTATCCCAGTGGCTGAAGAGACTGGTTTGATCGTCAGGATCGGCGAGTGGGTGATCAGAACGGCCTGTATGGAAGCGGCCCAATGGGCCGAGAATATTACGGTCGCCGTAAACATCTCGGCAGTACAATTTCTGAAACAGAATTTGGTGCAGGTGGTGATAAATGCACTTGCGGCGTCAGGCTTACCCGCAGAGCGTCTGGAAATTGAAATCACTGAATCGGTGTTGATACAAAAAACTGAAGAGACGTTGGTCATTTTGCGCCAACTCCATGCACTTGGCGTCCGGATTTCGATGGATGATTTTGGTACCGGCTATTCGTCATTGAGCTATTTGCAGAAATTCCCGTTCGATAAAATCAAGATCGACCAATCCTTCATCCAGGGGCTTACAGATCAGGAAGAATCCACCGCTATCGTCCGCGCAGTGACCGGCCTGGCCAACAGTTTTCATATGACCACTACTGCCGAGGGGGTTGAGACTGAAGCACAACGCGCAATAGTGACCGCGCTCGGGTGCACTGAGATGCAAGGCTATCTCTTTTCAAAGGCCAAGTCGGCCAGTGAACTTGGCAAACTTTTTGGAACACGGAAAATATATAAATCGCGCGTGGCTTAAATTTAGAGGCCGACATAGATAGGGTTACTTGGAGATTGCGGTAACGCCGGGTAATACCCCATTACAATTTCTCAACACGCATCGCATTCACCCACAACGTCAAACGGGGACATGCAATAATACCAACCTGCACTGATCCTGACCCATGAGGACGGTTTCTGGGGGGACTTGGCAAGGAGCGCGCGAAGTGGCGATGTGGTTCATCGTCACGAGGGCGCGACGCTGTCCGAGTGCCGCCAGAAACCGCCTGCGGTTGCCAAATCCCGCTCGCTGGACTTCGTCGCAGCCTTGCCACGATGAACCACATCGCGGCTTCGACTGCTCCTTGCCAGCAAACGGGATTTGGCAATCCTCATGGGTCAGGATCAGTGCAGGTTGGTATAACATGCCCCCGTCAGTTATTTACTTCATTCGCAATCAGGCCCGGCACGCAACCGCGCCCGCCCCGCTTCAATCCACGAAAGGATCGCGCACCAGAATCGTGTCCTCACGCTCTGGCGAAGTGCTGACCAGCGCCACCGGGGTTTCGATCAGTTCCTGCACGCGCTGGATGTACTTGATCGCCTGCGCGGGCAAGTCGGCCCACGAACGCGCGCCGGCGGTGGTGCCGCTCCAGCCTTCCATTTCCTCGTAGATCGGCTCGACATTGGCCTGATCGGAGGCGTGGCTGGGTAAGTAATCCAGCACTTTGCCATTGAGGCGATAGCCGGTGCATATCTTGACGGTTTCCATGCCGTCGAGCACGTCGACCTTGGTCAGCGCAATGCCGGTAACGCCGGAGATGGCGCAGCTTTGGCGAACCAGCACGGCATCGAACCAGCCGCAGCGGCGCTTACGCCCGGTGACCGTGCCGAATTCATGGCCGCGCTCGCCCAGCCGCTGGCCGGTGGCGTCTTCGAGTTCGGTGGGGAACGGGCCGCTGCCGACGCGGGTGGTATAGGCCTTGACGATGCCCAGCACGAAACCGGTGGCGTTAGGGCCAAGGCCCGATCCGCTGGCCGCAGTGCCGCTGACCGTGTTGGAGCTGGTGACGAAGGGATAGGTACCGTGATCGACATCGAGCAGCACACCCTGCGCGCCTTCGAACAGGATACGCGCCCCGGCCTTGCGCACGGTGTTCAGGCGCTTCCACACCGGCTCGGCAAATTGCAGCACGAACGGTGCGATCTCACGCAGGTCCGCCAGCAGCGCCGCGCGGTCGACGGGCGGCTGGCCGAAACCAGCGCGCAAGGCGTCGTGGTGAGCGCACAGGCGGTCGAGCTGCGATTCCATGTCGTCCAGATGCGCCAGATCGCAGACGCGGATGGCGCGGCGGCCGACCTTGTCTTCATAGGCCGGGCCGATGCCCCGCCCGGTCGTGCCGATCTTGCCCGAACCGGCGGCGGTTTCACGCAGGCCGTCCAGATCGCGGTGCAGCGGCAGGATCAGCGGGCAGTTGTCAGCGATGGCGAAATTGCTGGTGTTGATGACCACGCCCTGGCTTTCCAGCTTGGCGATCTCGGTCTTGAGGTGCCACGGATCGAGCACAACGCCGTTGCCGATGATCGACAGCGTGCCGGTGACGATGCCCGAAGGCAGCAGGCTGAGCTTGTACACCTGTTCGCCGACGACCAGCGTGTGCCCGGCGTTGTGACCGCCCTGAAAGCGCACGACGGCATCAGCGCGGCTGGCCAGCCAATCGACGATCTTGCCTTTGCCTTCATCGCCCCACTGGGCGCCGATTACGGTGACGTTGGCCATGGATAGAGTCCTCCACCCTGCCAGGAGGAATCCAAGACGCCCTTCGACAGGACTCGACGCTTGGACGGTTACCGAGGTGGGCGAGATCGCCCGGATTGCGGGGCGCGCCTACCGTGGCCTGCCCGGTGAAGTCAAGCCCAGTCAAGTCGGCAGTTGTGACAATTCGCGACTGGATTGAAGTTCAGGAGATCAAGCCTGAACCTCCTCCGGTCTAAAATGGACGGGAGGAGGTTCTTGGCGGGCGATTATCAGGCCGCTTCTTCCTTGCCTTTGTGCACGCGCACCGGCTCCTTGCGGCCCTCAACCACGTCCTTGTCGATGACGACTTCGGAAATATTATCCTCGGTCGGCAGGTCGAACATGGTGTCGAGCAGCATCGATTCGACGATCGAGCGCAGGCCCCGCGCGCCGGTTTTGCGTTCGATGGCTTTCTTGGCGATGGCTTCCAGCGCGTCTTCGGTGAAGGTCAGCGCCACGTCTTCCAGATCGAAAAGCTTGGCATACTGCTTGATCAGCGCGTTTTTCGGTTCCTTCAGAATCTTGACCAAAGCCTCGATATCGAGGTCTTCCAGCGTCGCGATCACCGGCAGGCGGCCGACGAATTCAGGGATCAGGCCGAACTTCAGCAGATCTTCCGGCTCAGCCTTTTGCAGCAATTCGCCGACCTTGCGCTTGTCAGGATCGGCGACATGCGCGCCGAAACCGATCGAGCGTTTCTGCAGGCGGTCGGAAATGATCTTTTCCAGACCCGCGAACGCGCCGCCGCAGATGAACAGGATGTTCGTCGTGTCGACTTGCAGGAATTCCTGCTGCGGATGCTTGCGGCCACCCTGCGGCGGGACGGAGGCGGTGGTGCCTTCCATCAGCTTGAGCAGGGCCTGCTGCACGCCTTCGCCTGAAACGTCGCGGGTGATGCTGGGGTTTTCGGCCTTGCGGCTGATCTTGTCGATCTCGTCGATATAGACGATGCCGTGCTGCGCCTTTTCGACATTGTAGTCGCTGGCCTGCAGCAGTTTCAGGATGATGTTTTCCACATCCTCACCCACATAACCCGCTTCGGTCAGCGTGGTGGCGTCGGCCATGGTGAACGGCACGTCGAACGTCTTGGCCAGCGTCTGCGCCAACAGCGTCTTGCCGCAACCGGTTGGCCCGACGAGCAGGATGTTCGACTTCGACAGCTCGACTTCGCCGCCCTTGCCGCTGTGCTTCAACCGCTTGTAATGGTTGTGCACCGCAACAGAGAGCACGCGTTTGGCGCGGTCCTGGCCGATGACATAATCGTTCAGCGTGGCAAAGATATCGCGCGGGCTGGGAACGCCGCCGTCCTTCTTGCCCGCGATCCCGGCCTTGGTTTCCTCGCGGATGATATCGTTGCACAGTTCCACGCATTCATCGCAGATGAACACCGTGGGTCCGGCAATCAGCTTGCGCACCTCATGCTGCGATTTCCCGCAAAAGCTGCAATAGAGCGTGCTCTTTGCGTCTGATCCGCTCAGTTTGGTCATGCCTTTTCCTGTCCGACCTTCTATCTCGAGGCCCGCCGAGTCTAGCCCGGCAATTCAGATAATCAATCCCAGTGTATGACGCTGGAACCTTGCGCAACCCTGAAAACCGCCCGTTTTATCACAAGAAAGCGGAAATCAGGGCCAGCGCCTATGCGTTATTCCTTGGGTGCTTCGATGGAATCGCCTTCGGGGCGGCTTTCGAACACCTTATCGACCAGACCAAAGGCGAGCGCCTCGTCCGCTTCGAGGAAGGTATCGCGGTCCATCGCTGCTTCGATTTCGGGCAGCGTCTTGTGGGTATACTGCGCGTAAAGATCGTTCAGCCGCTTGCGCATACGCAGGATTTCGCGCGCCTGAATTTCGATGTCAGACGCCATGCCGCGCGCGCCGCCGGACGGCTGGTGAATCATCACGCGCGCATTCGGCAAAGCGATTCGCATGCCCGGCTCACCCGCAGCGAGCAGGAAGCTGCCCATTGAGGCGGCTTGCCCGATGCACACCGTGGAAACGCGCGGGCGGATGTATTGCATGGTATCGTGGATCGCCAGACCCGCCGTGACCACGCCGCCGGGCGAATTGATGTACATCGAGATATCCTTCGACGGATTCTCGCTTTCCAGAAACAGCAACTGGGCGACGATGACCGAGGCCATGTGATCCTCAACCTCGCCAGTGATGAAGATGATTCGTTCGCGCAGCAGCCGCGAATAGATGTCAAAGCTGCGCTCACCCCGGCTCGTCTGTTCGACAACCATCGGCACAAGCTGGCCCGTAATTGGATCGTGCGAAAATTTTCCTTGGGCACCACTGTGGCCGAACAGGTCGATCATGAGAATCCTCGTTTGACTGAATGCGCCTATGTCGCGTCTGGACGGCAGATGTTCAAGGGCATTAACCGTCCTTGCTGTGCGCAATCGTATGGGCGGCGGAAAATCGGGCGATTATTCGCCTGTCACACGGCTGCGGAACCAGTCGGCCAGCTCGGTTTCGCTGAGTTCCCCGGCGGCGAGGGCGAGGACGGTACGAATGGCGTCCTCAGGTTCGAAAGCAATCCGCAGCCCGTTCAACGCCAGAAACAACCGCGCGAGCACCCACGCGGTGCGCTTGTTGCCGTCCGAGAACGGGTGATTGCGCGCAACGCCGAATGCGAATGCTGCGGCCAGTGCGCAAGGATCATCTTCACCATACGTCCACTGGTTGATCGGCCGTGCAAGCGCCGATTCCAGCGCACCGCCATCGCGCACGCCAGCAATGCCGCCGTGCTCAGCCAGTTGCCGGTCATGGACAGCAAGCGCCACTTGCGCGTCGAGCCAAACCGGCTCAATTCGAACAGTATCAGTCATGGAGTCGGTGCTTACTTGGCCAGAACGCGCAGAATATCGCGATCTTCACGCATGATCTGTTCGGCGAGGTCCATCTTGGCGGCGAAGTCAGGGTCGCTGGCCGTGATGCGAACACCGTCGGGGGCTTCGCTGACGAACAGCGTGTCGCCAACGCCCGCGCGCAACCGCGCCAGCAGTTCCTTGGGCAGGATGATTCCGGCGGAGTTGCCGATCTTGGTGATTTTGAGGGAGGCGTTCATACAGCGGTTATAACATTCTCCGCACCGATCACCAACGGAAAAGGGCGCAGCTTGCGCTGCGCCCTTGCCGCCGCCCTGAGTCAGGACGACAACTGCCCCCGTCAGGGCAGTATCCGGTAAAATCATTCAGCCTTGGCAGCCGCCTTCTTGGCCGGAGCCTTTTTGGCGGGAGCCTTTTCAGCCGGAGCTGCTTCGTCGGCCTTGGGCGCAGCGGCCTTTTTGGCGGCGGGCTTCTTGGCTGGCTTGTCTTCGGCAGGAGCAGCTTCGGCCTCAACTTCAGCTTCGGCCTTCTTGGCAGCAGGCTTTTTGGCAGCCTTCTTGGCTGGCTTGGCGTCGTGATCGCAATCAGGGCCGTGAACATGTCCGCCGACGGCACCTTCTTCGGCCTCAATCGCCGCTTCGAGTTCAGCCTTGGTCACGGTCCGCTCAGTGACTTCGGCCTTGTCGAACAGGAAGTCGACGACCTTGTCTTCATACAGCGGTGCGCGCAATTGAGCGGCGGCCATGGGGTCCTGCTGGACGTATTCCATGAACCGCTGGCGGTCTTCCGGGCGGTATTGCTGGGCAGCCTGCTGCATCAGCATCGACATTTCCTGATTGGAAACCTCGACACCGTTCTGCTGGCCGATTTCCGACAAGAGCAGCCCCAGACGCACACGGCGAACGGCGATGGCGCGGTAATCTTCCTTCTCGGCTTCGATCTCGGCCAGTGCCGCGGCGGGGTCTTCCTCGCTGTTGGTTTCCTGGACCAGCTGCTGCCAGATCTGGTCAAATTCAGCTTCGACCATCG
>JBDUBN010000127.1:0-7031 GCA_040004085.1 Novosphingobium sp. | reverse complement strand
ACTTTCATGCCGCGCCCGCCGCCGCCCGATGCCGCCTTGATGATCACCGGATAGCCGATTTCCGCCGCGATTTTGGTGGCTTCGGCAATGTCGGAAACCGCGCCGTCTGATCCGGGGACCAGTGGCAGGCCGAGCTTTCCGGCGGTACGCTTGGCCTCAACCTTGTCGCCCATGGTGCGGATGTGTTCGGGCTTGGGGCCGATCCAGGTGATGCCGTGGGCTTCGACAATCTCGGCGAACTGGGCGTTTTCCGAGAGGAAGCCATAGCCAGGATGGATCGCATCGGCGTGCGTCACTTCGGCTGCCGAGATGATCGCGGCGACATTCAGATAGCTGTCGCGCGCGGCGGGCGGCCCGATGCACACCGCATGGTCGGCAAGCCGTACATGCATGGCGTCGGCGTCGGCGGTGGAGTGGACCGCCACCGTCTCGATGCCCATTTCATGCGCGGCGCGGTGGATACGGAGCGCAATTTCGCCGCGATTAGCGATCAGCAGTCGGGTAATGGCCATGCCGATGCCGCTCAGGCCACGACGACAAGCGGCTGGTCATATTCGACCGGCTGCGCCGTATCGACGAGGATGGCGGAAACCGTGCCAGCCTTTGGGGCGGTGATCGGGTTCATCACCTTCATCGCCTCGATAATCACCAGCGTGTCACCGGCCTTGACCTGCTGGCCGACGCTGATGAAGTTCGGCGCGCCGGGTTCAGGGCCGAGGTAGACGGTGCCGACCATCGGCGATTTCACCGCGTCAGCATTATTAGGGGCGGCAGCCGGGGCCGCAGCAGGCGCGGCGACGGCGGCTGGCGCAGCAGGCGCGGGCGCGGCGGCGTAAGATACCGGCGCGGCGTGAATTTGCCGGGCGACCTTGATCTTGCGATCACCGTCCTCAACCTCGATTTCGGAAAGGCCGGTCTCATTCAGCAATTCCGCGAGTTCACGCACAAGTGCGGAATCGATATTCATGCCGTGCGCGCGCGTAGCCGCGCCTTTTTCGTCGCCCATGCGGACCTCTTGCTATTGTGCATCGGGTTCCGCCCTATCGCCGTGGCGATAGGACTGGCAAGCGTTATGCGTGAGGTTTTGCGCAAGTAAGCCGCTTGAGGCCCGCAAAATGTCAGTGTTGGTCGTTGTTGACTTCTGGTGCAGGCTCTGGTGGGGCCGGATCATTGTCTGGGTTCAACTCGCCCGGACCGTCGGGCACCATTGATCGGGTTCCGGCTATCGCTTCGGCCCGCTGCGCTGCCTTTTCCGCTGCAACTTGCGCCGCCAGCGCGCGATCAGCCGCCTGAGAAGCCTGAACCAGCTTGGCATCATAATCGTCGTTCTGAGCGCTGCCGCAGGCCGACAGAGTGAGGCAGAGCGGGACCAGCAGGCCGATCATGGAAACTGACTTCAGGGAAAAGTTCGCCCGCATTGAAATTGCACCTGTCAGGATTCGGGCCGCCGGATCGGCTTGCCACGTCTGTGCATAGCGCAAAGCCGTTACCGAATCCTAACCATAGCGGTCCCGAAACTGCGGATAATACCAACCTGCACTGATCCTGACCCATGAGGATTGCCAAATCCCGTTTGCTGGCAAGGAGCAGTCGAAGCCGCGATGTGGTTCATCGTGGCAAGGCTGCGACGAAGTCCAGCGAGCGGGATTTGGCAACCGCAGGCGGTTTCTGGCGGCACTTGGACAGCGTTGCGCCCTCGTGACGATGAACCACATCGCCACTTCGCGCGCTCCTTGCCAAGTACCCCCAGAAACCGTCCTCATGGGTTAGGATCAGTGCAGGTTGGTATTACTTGTCGCTGCCCGCGATCTTGCCCCACTGGCGGGCGGCGGTGTAGCCAAGATAGCCGGTGCCAAACAGCGCATAGAGCGGTTCGGGCAACCCATTCAGATAGGCGTTCATGCCGCCCGCGATGGACAGCGCCGCCTGCGGCCTGAACGCCGCGATAAGCCCCATCGGCACCGCCCACAGGATCATCGCATACATCACGTAGAGAAAACTGGGGCGGGCGCGGCTGGTCCACGGGTCTTGCGAACTGGCTTCGGCAACGATGGCTGACAATTGCGTTTGCAGCAGCGACATTTCCTGACTGCCTTGCAGCTTGATCAGTTCCAGCTTGGCACGATCGCGGGCTTCCTTGTCCGGGATGATCTTGTCGATGATCGCGGTGAGCGGGCCAAGCAGGGCGTCAAGCAGCATGATGATTCTCCGGTTCAGGTGTTGAACACAGATAACCAAATAGGTTTGTGTAGGAAAGCGGAACTATCCGGATGAAGCGCTCGCATCCACTGGCAGCAAGCGCAATTCGGGCGCAAGCGTCAGCCAATCGCCCAGCAGCCGCAGGTCTTTTTCCGCCGCTTCGGTGCAGAGCGCCTGCGCGGCGGGTGCAATCGAGAACACCAGCTTGCCTGCCTCAACCCGCAGGCTGCTGTGCGCCAGCGCCTGCGGTGAGGTGGCACTGAATCGGCGGCACAGACGCACAGATAGGCCCCAGCCTGCCGCTTGTCGCAAGGCTTGGGGCGATGCAAGTCGGGCCAGTTCGGGTGGAATGGCCGTGCGGCCGCTGTTAGCCAGAATGGTCATCGCCAGCAGGGCGCGGCTAGAATCGTCAATGCCGATCCAGCGTTTGCGCAGGCCCCAGTCGAGCGCCAGACTGGCCCGCAAGTTGGGCTCAACGCGCATCGAAGCGAGCGCCAAGGCGGTTGCCGACAGCCGCAAGCGTTCGTGCGGCGCATTGCCATTGCCGCCGACAGCAGCGGTCCAGTCCGCGACCATGGCGCCCAGTTCCGGCCCGGCACCCTGCTGCCCCGCAAAGGACATGACGCCCACCAGCATCGGGTCCTGCGCTCGCGCGGCGTCGTCCAACTGGCGGTAAAGCAGCCCTTCGCGCAGACCCCAGGATGAGAATACCAGCTTGGTGGGTGCCAATTTACGGACCAGCACCGCCAGCAAGGCCGAGGCATCAGGCAAGCTGGCGGCGCGTGAGGCGGATAGGCCGGGGCAGGTGATCTTGAGCTTGGGCTGACCCAGAAATTCGGCGATTTCCAGCACCTCGGCAGGATTCATTTCGTAACCGTGCGGGTCGTCGACGGGCCAGCCCTGCCGATAACCGGCATAGCGTGCCAGCGCCCGCCACGATCCGCCGACCAGATAAAACGGCTCGGCCTGCGCGCCCTGCCAATCAGCGGCGGTCAACTGATCGGCGATGCTGCGCATGAAAGCCTCGGGGCCGCCCGCACGCAGTTTCGGCAGGCGCAAAGTGCCGAGCGGCATGCTCGATCCGTGCGTGCAACTGTCCCCATCGATGTGCGTCAGTTCAAGGCTTCCCCCGCCTAGATCGCCGATCAGGCCCTTCGCGCCGGGGAAAGCGGCCATGACGCCATAGGCAGCGGTGATCGCCTCTTCCTCGCCGCTCAGCAGGCGCGGTTTCAGACCAAGGGCGCGTACCGCATCAAGGAAGCCCTCGCCATTGGCGGCGTCGCGCACTGCTGCCGTGGCAACAGTGTCCACCTGCCGCACGTCTCGCAGACGCAGGATCGCGGCATAGCGCCGCAATGCGGACAGCGCTGCCGCCGAGGCCTTGGCGGTGAGCGATCCGGTATCGGCCACGCCGCGCCCCAGTTTGGCGGTGACCTTTTCGTTGTGAACAACGTCGGGTGCGCGGTCCGGCCCGGTGTAGATGACCAGACGCACCGTGTTCGAGCCAATGTCGATGATCGCGCGTTGGTCTGTCATGCCGGGGCAGCGATACAGGGGCGGGGAGACTTGGGCAATGGCTGGGCGAGTGTATTGCGAACCTCAGACCGTCCCCCGCGCCAACGCCAGCTTGGGCACTTCGCGGCCTTTGGTCAGCGCCGCCCCGCGACCGGACAGCGACGGGTTGGTCATGAAATAGCGGTGAAGATTGAACGGCTTGTTGCCCTTATCCATCCGCCGGTAACTGCCGTCGCGCGCCAGTATCCAGCTTTGTTCGGTATCCAGAAGGTTGGCGACCATCACCTGATCGAGGATCTGGTCGTGCACCGTGCGATTCATGATCGGCACCAGCAGTTCCACCCGCCGGTCATAATTGCGGCTCATCCCGTCAGCCGAGGAGATGAACACCAGCGCCTTGCGGTTGGGCAGCGCCGCGCCAGCAGCAAAGACCCAGATGCGGCTATGTTCAAGAAAGCGCCCGATGATCGATTTGACGGCAATATTATCCGAAAGCCCCGGCACTCCGGGCCGCAGGCAGCAGACGCCGCGGATCACCAGACTGATTTCGACGCCCGCCGCGCTGGCCGCATAGAGGTGATCGATCAGGTCCGGGTCGGTCAGCGCGTTGAGCTTGGCCCAGATCGCCGCCGGCTTGCCCGCCTTGGCGTTTTCAATCTCGCGGTCGATGCAGTCGTACAGCTTTTGCCGCATGCCGATGGGTGAGATGCTGAGCAGTTCCATCCGCTTGGGTTCAACATAACCGGTGATGAAGTTGAACAGCCGCCCCGCATCGCGGCTGGCCTTGGGGTCGGCGGTGAAAAAGCTGAGGTCAGTGTAAATCCGCGCGGTGACCGGGTGATAATTGCCAGTGCCAAAGTGGCAGTACGTGCGGTAACTGTCGCCCTCCCGCCGCACGACCATCGAAACCTTGGCGTGGGTTTTCCAATCCACGAAGCCGTAGATCACCTGCACTCCGGCGCGTTCCAGTTGGGATGCCCACAGCAGGTTCTGCTCCTCGTCAAACCGGGCTTTCAGTTCGACCACGGCGGTCACCGACTTGCCCGCTTCGGCGGCGGCGATGAGCGCGGCTATGACGGCGGACTGCTTGCCCGCGCGGTAAAGCGTCTGCTTGATCGCCACGACATCCGGGTCAGCCGCCGCCTGCCGCAGAAAATCGACGACCACCTCGAAACTTTCATAAGGGTGGTGGATGACGATGTCTTTCTCGCGGATGGCAGCAAAGCAATCGCCGTCATGCTCACGAATGCGTTCGGGATAGCGCGGGCTATAGACGTCAAATTTCAGGTCGGGGCGGTCTTCCTCGACGATGGCGGAAAGCCCGGTCATGCCGACAAAGCCGCCGGTCTTGATCACCATCGCCTGATCGAGCCCCAGCTTGTCGCGCAGCAATTGTTCGGCAGTTGGATTGAAGTCGCCGTGCAATTGCAGCACGATAACCATGCCGCGCCGCCGCCGTTGAATGGCGGTGCGGTAATAGCGGACCAGGTCTTCGGCGTCCTCCTCGATTTCGATGTCGCTATCGCGCAGCACCCGGAAAACGCCGTTTCCCTGACTGCGAAAGCCGGGAAATATCAGATCGGCATGGCGGCAGATCATGTCTTCGACGCTGATGTAGACCGCCCGCTCACCCGGCAGGCGGATGAACCGCGGCAAGGCCGAGGGGATGAGGATCATCTCCATCAGCGCGGCCCCATCGCTGATCCTGGTCAGCGCGAACAGTACGCCGATGCCTTGGCTGAACACGAATGGAAACGGGTGCGCCGGGTCGATCGCCTGAGGGGTGATCACCGGCAGGATGTGCTCTTCGAAGTAGCCGCGCAGCCATTGTGACTGGACAGCATTGAGCCGTTCGTTACCCGCTATGGCGATGTCGGCCTTCCGCAGCAGTTCCTGCAGATCTCGCCAAACGTACTGTTGCGCGCTTTCCAGTTCGACCACGGCATCGCGGATCGCGGCCAATTGCTGCGAGGGAGTTAGCCCGTCAGTCGACACTTCCTTGATATCGCGGCGCACTTGCCCGGCCAGACCGGCAACGCGCACCATCAGGAACTCGTCGAGGTTGCTGCCCGAAATCGACAGAAAGCGCAGCCGTTCCAGCAGCGGATAATCGGTGTTCCGCGCCTCGGCCAGTACCCGCTGGTTGAAGGTCAACCAGCTCAGTTCGCGATTGATGAAGCGGCTGTCACTAGGGACCGCCGCAGCCAGACTCGTTTGCACAGCACCATTGCTCATCGTGATCCCTTCGGACCATGATGTTACAACCGCATGACTAAAATTAGTCAAATTATTGAGGGTAAAAACTCATCAGTCTGCCGTCAGGTCATCCAGCGGGCAGATCACCACCTCGACGCCCGCCTTGCGCAGCATGGCCGCATGTTCTGGAGCGATCCCGGCGTCGGTTATTAGCACGTCCACCTCGTCCAGCCCGCAGACAATGGCACCCGAGGACGAGGCGAATTTGGAACTGTCGACCAGCAGGACGACTTGCTCGGCGCGGTCAATCAGACGGCGTTCGGCGGCGACCAGAATGACATCGGCCTGCATCACGCCTTGCGGGCCGACGGCCGCGGCGCCCATGAACAGCTTGGGCGCGTGAAAGCGCGGCATCGAATCCTCGCCCGCCGGAGCCAGAATGATGTTTTGTTCGCGAAACAGCGCTCCCGATGGCACCAGAATGCGCGTGCCGGCTTGCGGCAGCAGCGCATTGACGATGTGCAGCGAATTGGTCAGCACTTGCAGTTCCAGCCCGGCCAGATGGGGACACATCTGCAGGGTGGTGGACCCGCCGTCGATCATCACGCCTTCGCCCGGCCCGCATAGCTCCGCCGCGGCAAGGCCGATTGCGCGCTTGGCGGCGAGGTTCTGCGTAATCGATTCCGCAAACGGGGTTCCGGCCAGTTGCAGGTTCAGCGCCAGATCGTGTCGCGGTTGCTGGGCTGCTGTCAGCTTGGCACCGCCATGCACCCGGACAATGCGTCCGGCGGTTTCCAGACGGGCAAGGTCGCGGCGGATCGTGGCCGGAGAGGCATCGAGCAGCGCCTCAAGATCGCGATAGGTGACAAAGCCGGTACGGCCCGTCGCCTCAAGGATCAGCTCTTCGCGTTCCGACGCGTGCATCGTTGTTCCTTGTCGTTAGGCTGGTGCGATCTCAGCTCTGTCAGCCTGCTGGCGTTCGGCACGAGTTGTTCCAACGATTTGCCCTCGTTGCTTGGCGCCCAGATATAGCCGATCAGCCCCGATGCAACCAGAAAACCGGTCAGCATCCATGCCAGCGTCCTGAAATCCGTCGATGCCAGCGCCGGGACGCCCAAGCT
>JBDUBN010000519.1:0-2120 GCA_040004085.1 Novosphingobium sp. | reverse complement strand
AAAGCCACACCAGCACGCCAACCGCGATGGCGCCGGTCATGGCGACCAGCAGCCACCGACTGAGCGCGGTATCCCCGGTGAGCAGGCCAAGGCTAACCCCCCGGTTTTCTGCCCATGTCAGGTTGAAGATCGGCAGTAGTTCGATCTGCATGCGTTCGGGCAGGGCCAGCGGATAAGTCACCAGCCACTTCACCGCCTGATCCGCGATGAAGACCAGCGCGGCGATGAGCAGACCGATGCGGTGGTGGCGGGTTAGGGTCATGACGCGGTTTCCATGCCCGCCACGACATTGTCACAACGTGAACAAAGCGCGCCATCCTCGGTGACGTCAGGCAGGTGACGCCAGCAGCGGCCGCATTTGTGGTGGGTGGTGACCGTCGTCCAAACCGGCACATGCGAAATTTCATCGGGCGTGATTTTTGCCTCTCGGTCGCCAAAATAAGTAGAATCGCCGGGTGCTCCTAGCACGTGGAGACTCACGCTCGACACAATGGCGATTTCTGCAAGGTCTTTTGCGGCCAATAATTGCCGCTCATTTTCATCCGCAACCGCCACGCGAACATCTGCTTGAAGGCCCGACCCTAGCTTCTTAGCAGCACGGAACGGTTCGATATCCGAGAGGATAGCGGAGCGCACCGCTCGAACTCTATCCCAGATTCCAATCAGACTCTCGTCTGACAGACCGGCGTCAACCTCCGGCCAAGTCAACAAATGCACCGACCCGGCATCCGCAAACCGCGTCCCCCACACTTCCTCTGCCGTGAACACCAGCACCGGTGCGGCGTAGCGGACGAGCGCATGGACCAGCGTATCCAGAACCGTGCGATAGGCCATGCGTTTCGGGTCAGTCGCGGCGTCGCAATACAGCGAATCCTTGCGAATATCGAAGAAGAACGCCGACAAATCCTCGTTGCAGAAGTCGGTCAGCGCGCGGACGTAAGTGTTGAAATCGAACGCATCCACCGCTGTGCGTAGCGTCGCGTCCAGCTTGGCCAGCAGCGCCAGAACATAGCGTTCCAGCTCCGGCATCGCCGCCACGTCCACCCGCTCGGCCTCGCTGAAGCCATCCAATGCGCCCAGCAGATAGCGGAAGGTATTGCGCAATTTGCGGTACTGGTCAGCCACGCCCTTCAGGATTTCGTCACCGATGCGGTGATCCTCGGTGTAATCGACGGACAGCGCCCACAGCCGGATAATGTCCGCGCCGCTCACCTCCATTACCTTGATCGGATCGATGGTGTTGCCCAGCGATTTGGACATTTTCATGCCCTTGGCGTCCATCGTGAAGCCGTGCGTCAGCACCGCCTTGTAGGGGGCATGGCCGCGCGTGGCGCAGGCTTCCAGCAGGCTCGACTGGAACCAGCCGCGATGCTGGTCGCTGCCTTCAAGGTAGAGATCGGCGTGCGGGCCGGTGTAGCCTTCGGGGCGCGTGAGATCGGGCCAGCGGCCTGATTCGAGCACGAACGCATGGGTGCTGCCACTGTCGAACCACACGTCGAGAATGTCGGTCACCCGCTCGAAATCATCGGCGTTGTAACCCTCGCCCAGGTATTCCTGCGCCCGCGCATCGGACCACGCATCGACGCCGCCAGCCTTGACCGCCGCGATGATCCGGGCGTTGACCGCCGGGTCGACAAGGTACTGGCCGGACTTGCGATCAACGAACAGCGTGATCGGCACGCCCCAGGCGCGCTGGCGGGAGAGCACCCAGTCCGGGCGGCCTTCGACCATCGAGCGGATACGGTTTTCGCCCTTTTCAGGCACCCAGCGGGTATTGCTGATGGCGGTGAGGGCGGTTTCTCGCAAAGTCTCGCCCGCGCCCTGAGTGCTGCGGATTTCGGCCTCGGTGGCGCAGAGCGGGGTCTGGCGGTCGATCACCTTGTCCATCGGCACGAACCATTGCGGGGTGCAGCGGTAGATGACCTTGGCCTTGGAACGCCACGAGTGCGGGTAGGAATGCTTGTAATCCGCGCTGGCGGCGAGCAATCCGCCTGCTTCGCGCAAAGCCTCGCAGATCGGCCCGTCCGGCGCGTTGAACTTGGGGTTGATGACGCTGCCAAGCCCACCCAGCCATGCCCAGTCGGCGCGGTACTTGCCGTCGGCCTCGACCGCGAAGACGG
>JBDUBN010000126.1:0-7046 GCA_040004085.1 Novosphingobium sp. | reverse complement strand
TCATTGTTTTGATTTCCTGCTTTGTAAAGCGATGTTCCAGACGCGTGCCAAAGCGATCCAGCGCATCCGTCCGCATCATGTAAAAGGTTTTGTCGCGATAACTTGATAATGGCCAGTTATCTACATTGGCACCCAGTTTTTCAGCCAATAGGGCAGAACGTGCGATGGGCCAATAAAGTAGCAACGCAGCAATCTGACTTAGTTGGTAGCGCAGCCAGTGTGGTTGCACGGCAATCGCCCTGCGGGCGAGATCGCTCGCCTTCCAAATCATCCTGAACCAAGCAGGCCGATTGTCGAATCGGTAATATAAATAGACCAAAAAAGGCGCGCCGATTTTCACCTTTCGAACACAATCCCGCATCGCTGCCTGCGTATCGGGAATATGATGCAGTACGCCTAGCGAATAGCCGAAATCCATCGACGAATCGGCAAGCGGCATTTCTTCGATGCTTGCCTTATGCAAACTGACATTAGCTATTCCGGCGAGGTGCTTCGAGGCGACCTCGATAGCTTCTGAAGGATCGATGCAATGCAGATGTCCTACCCGAGGTGCGACCCACTTGGCCCAGCGGCCTGTGCCGCATCCGGCGTCAAAGCCTACTGCGTTTGCTGGCAAATCCTGCCATGGAAAAACGGCGAAATAGGACTCGAACAGGGAACGACTTTCCTCCTCCGGGACGGTGGACTGATCGAATCTCGTCCATTCGTCGCCAAAACCGTCGACAGTTTTCTTGTCGAGATTTGATGAATTAGGGGCCATCTGTTCGCTTTCCAAAATCGTCGGATACTCAGCCCTGCACTTCGGCCTTGAACCCCAGAAACGCATCCTTGTCGCTGAGCGCGCTGCGCAGGGTGCCCCAGAAATCCTGTTCGAAGCTAAGGCCCAGTTGCTCGCGGATTTTGGCGTTGGCGACGTCGAACTCCATGATGTCACCGATCAGTGGGTCGCCGTGTTCGACCGCCAGCTTGCCAGCGGGATCGAGGATTTCAAGCATCCCCTTGGCCAGATCGTTGATCGTCACGCGGATGCCCGAGGCGACGTTATAGGCCTGGCCGCTGGCTGCGGGATCAGTGGCAGCGGCCACGTTCGCAGCGACCAGATCCTTTACATAGGTAAAGCTGCGGACCTGCTCGCCGTGGCCGAATACGACCGGGTTCTTGCCCTCGGTAATCCGGCGCAGGAAGATCGAGACGACGCCGCCGAACTCGTTGGATTCCTGACGCGGGCCATAGACGTGGAAATAGCGCAGGATCGTGGTGTCCAGCCCGTACAAGTGGCGGAACACATCGACATAACGTTCGCCCGCCAGTTTCGAGACGCCATAATAGGATACGGGGGCCAAGGGGTGATCTTCGGTGGTCGGGAAAATCTTGGGCTCGCCGTAAACTGAACCCGTCGAGGCGTGGACGAACTTGCGCACGCCCGCGTCCATCGCATGACGCAGCAGGTTAAGTGCGCCGCCCGCGTTAACGTCCAGATCGCGCTGCGGATTATCCAGACAGATGTTCTTTTTCGACGCGGCGTTGTGGAACACGGTGTCCACTCCGGCGAAAATCGCCTTCATCTCGGCAGAATCGTCGCAGACGTCCATGTGGGCGAAGCGGAAGTTGTTCTTGCCCGCAAACAGCGTGACATTGCTGTCCTTGCCGGCCGAAAGGTCGTCCATACTGATGACATCAGCGCCGATGGCCACCAGTTCCTCACACAGATGCGAGCCGATGAAGCCTGCGCCGCCAGTGACGATAACTTTGCGCCCGGCGAGCGCGGAAAGATTTGCAGACATGAGACTTCCTTGTCATCGATACTATGCTGCGCTGCGTTAGTATGGGGCGGCGGCATTGGCTAGTGCCTTGGGGTGGCAAAGCGGCACCTGCCTCGCTAAAGCATGGTGTAATCAAGGGAATTGGCGAAGATGTGCGGCATTGCAGGGCTGATTGACCGGCGCGGACCGCAAGCCGAACAGGCCAGCGCACTGCTGGGCAAAATGAGCGCGGCGATTGCCCGGCGCGGGCCGGACGGCGCTGGCGAATGGAGCGACACGGCGGCCGGGGCATGGTTCGCTCACCGCCGCCTGTCGATCATTGACCTCAGCGAAGCGGGCGCGCAGCCGATCGCCAGCGACGATGGCCGGGTGATCCTGACTTACAATGGCGAGCTGTATAATACGCGGGAACTGCGCGATGCGCTGATCGCGGCAGGGCGCACATTTCGCGGGCACAGCGACAGCGAAGTGGTGGCCAATGGACTGGCCGAGTGGGGCGCAGATACACTGCTGCCGCGCCTGCTCGGCATGTTCGCGTTTTCCGCATGGTGGCGCGATTCGCGCGATCTGGTGCTGGTGCGCGACCGGCTCGGCAAAAAGCCGCTGTACTGGGCGCAGACGCCCGGCGGGCTGGCCTTTGCCAGCGAATTACAGGCCTTGGCGGCGCATCCGGCGATTGACCGCACGATCAACCGGCAGGCCGCCGCATCGTACTTGCGCACCGGCCATGTGCCCGAACCACTGAGCATCTATAGCGGTGTGCAGAAACTGGCGGCGGGCACGATGTTGCGGTTGCACGGCGGGCAGACCGAACCCGAGCACAGCGCGTGGTGGACGCTGTCTGGCGCGATTCGCCAGGGTCTTGCCGATCCGCTGCCGGGCGGTCCCGATGCCGCACTTGCGGAAACCGCGCGTCTGCTGGATGATGCGGTCGGGCGGCGGATGGTGTCTGACGTCCCCTTTGGCGCGTTCCTGTCCGGCGGGATCGACAGTTCGCTGGTCGTCGCGCGGATGCAGGCGCTGTCCGCGCAGCCGGTGTCGAGCTTTTCGATCGGCTACCGCGAGGCGGCTTACGACGAATCGCGCGAGGCGGAGGCGGTGGCGCGGCATCTGGGCACCGATCACCACAGCTTCATCCTCTCGCCTGCCGAGGTGATGGATACCGTCCACCTGATGCCGCAGATCTATGGCGAACCTTTCGCCGATCCCTCGGCGGTGCCCAGCACCATCCTCGCCCAGCGCGCGAGGCGCCATGTTACCATGGTGCTGACCGGCGACGGCGGCGACGAGGTGTTTGCCGGATACAACCGCTACGCCGCCGCACGCGGTTTGCTGGCGAAATTCGATGTACTCCCCGCTCCTCTGCGCCGCGCGGTGGCAAAGGCAATGGCGGGTCCGAGTCCCAATGCATGGGACCGCGTATTCAGTGTCCTACCGTCCTCCCTGCGCCCGCGCAGTGCCGGGGAAAAGCTGCACAAACTGGCGGCGCTACTGCCGCTGGAGCCGGACCAGCGCTATCGTCAGGTCACCAGCCAGTGGCCCGATGTCAACACAATCCGCTGCGATCAGGAAGGCCCGGACGAGGCATCGGTGCGCGAGGCCGCGGCGCTGCTGGACGATCCGGTCGCGCGGCTGCGCACGCTCGATCTGCTCACCTATCTGCCCGGCGACATCCTGACCAAAGTTGATCGCGCGACCATGGCCGTGGGGCTTGAGGCACGCGCGCCGCTGCTCGATCACCGGCTGGTCGAACTGAGCTATCGCCTGCCCACCGACACGCTGATGCGCGGCGGACGGCCCAAGGTGATCCTGCGCGAACTGCTGGAACGCGACGTGCCGCGCGAACTGTTCGAGCGGCCCAAAAGCGGCTTCGGCATTCCCATCGGCGACTGGCTGCGCGGGCCGATGCGCGATTGGGCCGAGGACTTGCTGTCCGTGCCCGCATTGGACGAACTGGGCCTGGTTCACACCCCGGCGGTGCGGGCGAGTTGGCAAGCGCATCTGAGCGGGCGGGCGAACAACCAGTACGGGTTGTGGACCGTGCTAATGCTGCAAGCGTGGCGGCGGAGTTGTGGTTAAACCGTAAAGCTTTCGCCGCAGCCGCAGCTACCCTTGGCATTGGGGTTGGTGAACACAAAACCGGCGGTGAAATCGTCTTCGACCCAGTCCATCGTGCTGCCGACCAAGTACAGCACCGAGCCGCCGTCGATGAAAAACAGCCCGCCGGGAGTTTCGATGCGTTCGTCGAACTTGTCGGCCTCGGTCACGTAATCGACAGAATAGGCGAGGCCCGAGCAGCCGCGGCGCGGGGTCGACAGCTTGACGCCGATGGCATCGGCAGGTGCCTTGGCCATCAGGTCGGCAATGCGCGCTTCGGCGGCGGGCGTCAGCACGACGGCGGCGGGCAATGGTCGGCGCGTTTTGGTTTCGGTCATCATAACATTCCCAATTCCAGCTTGGCTTCATCGCTCATCTTGGCTGGATCCCACGGCGGATCCCAGACCAGATTAACCTCGGCATCGCGCACACCGGGCACCGCACTGACGCGCAGTTCGACTTCGGCGGGCATCGACTCGGCGACGGGACAATGCGGCGTAGTCAGCGTCATAGTGACGACGACTCCGGCGTTATCATCGACATCGACGCCGTAAATCAGGCCCAGATCATAGATGTTGACCGGGATTTCCGGATCGAAAATCTCTTTCAAGGCCGCAACCACGCCTTCGTACAGATCGCCGCCGGGCTCGCCCATGGCGAGGCCGTGCTGCTTTTCGGCGAGGAAGCCTTCGAGGTAGTCCTTCTTGCGTTCCAGCTTGGCCGCCGGAGCTTCGGGTTCCTCCACGCGCGCGGAATCTTCAACACGAGCTCGTGGTGGCGGCGCGACTGTCTCCACTTCCTCGACCACGAATCTGGGCTCTTCGCCGCTCATCGGAAAATCCTTTTCGTCCGTTCAATGCCGCGGATCAGCGCCGCGATATCGGTTTCATCGTTGTATATGCCAAAGCTGGCCCGCGCCGTTGCGGGTACGCCCAAGTGGTCCATCAGCGGCTGCGCGCAGTGGTGCCCCGCCCGGATCGCCACGCCCTCTTCATCCAATATGGTGCCGAGGTCGTGCGGATGCACCCCCTCCAGCGCAAAACTGACGATACCGGCGGAATCTTCGGGGCCAAACAGCCGGACCGAATTCATGGCGCGTAGTTCATCGCGCAACTGGCGGACCAGCCTGACTTCATGCGCATGGATCGCGGAGACACCGATGGCTGAGACATAGTCCACCGCCGCGCCCAAGCCGATTGCCTCGATAATCGCCGGAGTGCCAGCCTCAAACCGGGCAGGCGGCGCGGCGTACGTGGTGCGCTCAAAGGTCACCCGGTCAATCATCGCTCCGCCGCCATGCCAAGGCGGCATCGCCTCAAGCAGTTCAGCCCGCGCCCACAAGGCACCGATGCCGGTCGGCCCGTAGAGCTTATGCGCTGAAAAGACGTAGAAATCGCATTGCATCGCAGCAACATCAACCGGCAGACGCGGCACGGCCTGGCAGCCATCGAGCAGGATCTTTGCTCCCACCCCGTGCGCCAAGGCCACCGCGCGCGGCACATCGAGAACTGAGCCGAGCACGTTGGAAACATGCGCGAAGGCGACCAGCTTGTGCGCCGGGGTCAACATGCGCTCCGCCGCACCAAGGTCGATCTGGCCGTCTTCTGTCAGCGGGCAGACGTCGATTTCGACGCCAGTGCGGTCGCGCAGCAACTGCCACGGCACGATGTTGGAGTGATGCTCCAGCGTGGACAGCAGGATGCGGTCGCCCGCCTTCAATTGCGATTGGCCCCATGTATGCGCGACCAGATTGATCGCCTCGGTCGCGCCGCGGGTGAAGACGATTTCGTTTTCCTGCCCGCCGATGAAGCCTGCAACCTTGCGCCTTGCCGCCTCGAACGCCAGCGTCATGTCCGCCGAACGGGCGTAAACACCCCGGTGGACCGTGGCGTAATCGCTGCCCATGGCGCGGACTGTGGCGTCGATTACCGCCTGCGGTTTCTGCGCGGTGGCGGCAGTATCGAGATAGTGCCAACCGCCGGACAGGCCGGGGAAATCGGGCTTGAAATCCTCCCCGGAACGGGGAGGTGGCAGTCCGGAGGACTGACGGAGGGGCCGGGGGCTATCCTCGGCACGCTGTGCTGGCGGAGAGGTTTCGCCCCCTCCACCATCCGCTGCGCGGACGGTCCCCCTCCCCGTTCCGGGGAGGATTGTCGGTTGCTCGCTCATACCATCGCCCCCAATCGTTCGAGCGCCAAGGCTTGCAGATTTTCCTCATCGGCAGCACCGCTGAAGGCTTCGGCGATGAAGGCCTGCAGCATCAGTTTCTTGGCGTCTTCCGGGGGCAACCCGCGCGATTGCAGGTAGAACAGCCCCATCGCGTCGAGTTCGCCAATGGCGCAACCGTGCGCGCATTTTACGTCATCGGCAAAGATTTCGAGTTCCGGCTTGGCATTGGCCGTCGCGGTGCGGTCGAGCAGCATGGCACGGACGGACTGGGCCGAATCGGTCCCCACCGCGCCGCGCGCCACGGCCACTTTGCCAAGGTAAGTGCCGGTGGCATGGCCGCCCAGCACCGAGCGGATGACCTGCTGGCTCACCGCATTTGGCGCTTCGTGGGTGACTTCGGTGACGATCTCCAGCGTCTGATCGCCCGCACCCAATTGCGCCGCCCCCAGCATGAACCGCGCGCCCTCACCCATCCGCACATCAACCGCGATGCGGCCAAAGGCGTCGTTGGCGTTAAGGATGCGCAAGTCGAATGATGCACCTGCCGCCAGTGTAATCACCAGATGACGGGCGACGTCCGCATCGCCCGTGAGCACGATAGCCAGCGCGCCAGCTTCGCCCGGTGCCACCGCGATGCTCTCCTGCGCAACCGGCCAGACGCCCGCCAAGGCGTCCAGATCCGCATAGCGGAACGCCTCGTCGCGGCGGGTGGGCAGGGCGAGCGCTTCGCTCATGCCGCCACCGCCTCGTAACCTTCTTCCTCAAGCTGATGCGCCAGTTCCGGCCCGCCAGTCTTGATGATCCGCCCGCCCGCCAGCACGTGGACAAAGTCCGGCTTCACGTAATCGAGCAGCCGTTGATAGTGCGTGATCAGCAGCACCGCCTTGTCCGGTTTGCGCATGATCGCGTTGATGCCTTCGCCGCAAATCCGCAGCGCATCGATATCGAGACCCGAATCCGTCTCGTCCAGAATCGCCAGTTTGGGGCCAAGGATGCCCATCTGCACCATCTCGGCGC
>JBDUBN010000125.1:0-7053 GCA_040004085.1 Novosphingobium sp. | reverse complement strand
GTCCAGAAACCCGGCAATGGCTTCGTCACTATCAAGATGCTCGGCGGCATCCCATCTGGTGATTGTCACTGACATATTCGTCACTCCAGTTCCGAGGCGATTTGCTTGGCTTGAACGATGTCGCGTGATTGACTGCTTTTGTCGCCGCCGGACAGCAGAAGAATGATCCGCTCACCGCGCTGGGTGAAATAGACCCGGTATCCGGGGCCAAATGTCATCCGCAGTTCATGCACACCATCGCCAACGGTCTTCGCATCGCCAAAGTTGCCCATCGCCAAGCGCAACAGCCGCGCGGTTATGCGGCCCCGCGCTTGCCGATCCCGCAACGCCTTGTGCCAAGCGACGAAGACCGAGGTTTGCTGCACCTCATACATTTGTCATTTATAGGTGACGTTTCATCTATTCGCAACCAAATAATTTGGTCGTGAGGTGATGCCATGACGAAGGTTCAGTGAATTTTCTTCGCGCAACCTCCCGAAGTGCGGGACGCTCAGCTTTTCTGCCTTTCATGTCGGCCTTCGTATGCTTTGCAAGTATATCGCCGATGTCTGTAGCCGACAAAGGCTGCCCTGCATCTCTGCCAAGCCAGAGAAATCGCTCAACCTCAAGGGAGGCGGAATCGTGTATCAACCATACCACGCACCCAGAAGGCTTTTCGGTAAGCCTTTTTTGGATAGGAACTTTACTGGTCTTACCTTTGGAATGGGATGCTTTGAGCTGGATATGCCGGATTACAGCGCCGACCTCGATGATGACATCGTAGCCGCTGTTGTCTACTTCACTGTGCGACACTGAAAAATCGAAAATGCCGCACTCCCAGAGGCGCGCGCCGATTTCAGCGATGAACCGATGCTCAAGAAGCTTTTCTCGCGTTGTTGAGAACGTGGAAAGCGCGGCGACGTGATCAACAGAAGATGGCTGACCCGTCACCGCCTTTTCCATTTCTAAGCAGCCAGCTTCCGCAGAACGTAATGCAGAATTCCGCCGTTGCGGAAGTATTCAACCTCGTTCGCCGTATCGATGCGGCACAGCGCGGTGAAGGTGAAGGTTGAGCCGTCGGCGCGGGTGACCAGCACTTCAACGTCCTGACGCGGCTGCAGGTCGGCGATGCCGAGGATCGTGAAGCTGTCGTCGCCGGTCAGGCCAAGGCTGAGGCGCGTGTCGCCCTGCTTGAACTGCAGCGGCAGCACGCCCATGCCGACCAGGTTCGAGCGGTGGATGCGCTCAAAGCTTTCGACGATGACCGAGCGCACGCCCAGCAGGTTGGTGCCCTTGGCCGCCCAGTCGCGGCTGGAACCGGTGCCGTATTCCTTGCCAGCAACCACCACCAGCGGCGTGCCGTCTTCCTTGTGCTTCATCGCGGCATCATAGATCGCCATGACTTCGCCCTTATAGCTCGACATGCCGCCTTCGATGCCGGCGACCATTTCGTTCTTGATGCGGATATTGGCGAAAGTGCCGCGCATCATCACTTCGTGGTGGCCACGGCGCGCGCCGTAGGAGTTGAAGTCGGCCTTGGCCACCTGATGGTCCATCAGATACTTGCCCGCAGGCGAATCCGCCTTGATGTTACCCGCCGGGCTGATGTGATCGGTGGTGATCGAATCGCCCAGGATCGCCAGCGGACGGGCCGAAACGATGTCGGTCAGCGCCGGGGGAGTCATGCTCAGCCCGTCGAAATACGGCGGGTTGGCGATGTAGGTCGATCCCGCGCGCCACTGATAGGTTTCGCTGCCGGTGACGTTGATCGCCTGCCAGTGCACGTCGCCCTTGTAAACGTCGGCATAGCGCGCCTGGAACATCGCCCGGTCCATGCAGCTCGCCATGGTAGAGGCGATTTCGAGGTTGGTCGGCCAGATGTCCTTCAGGAAAACCGCCTTGCCATCCTTGCTGGTACCGATCGGCGTGGTGATGAAATCCTCGATCACCGTCCCCTTGAGCGCATAAGCAACCACCAGCGGCGGCGAGGCGAGGAAGTTGGCGCGCACATCAGGCGAGACGCGGCCTTCAAAGTTGCGGTTACCCGAGATCACCGAAGCGGCGACGAGGTTGTTGCCATTGATCGCCGCACTGATTGGCTCGGCCAGTGGACCGGAGTTGCCGATACAGGTGGTGCAGCCATAACCGACGAGGTTGAAGCCGACCGCATCGAGATGTTCCTGAAGACCCGCGCGGACCAGATAATCGGTGACGACCTGACTGCCCGGTGCCAGCGAAGTCTTGACCCACGGCTTGGGCGACAGACCCAGTTCGTTGGCCTTCTTGGCGACCAGACCGGCGGCCACCAGCACGCTGGGGTTTGAGGTGTTGGTGCAGCTGGTAATGGCCGCGATCACCACGTCGCCATCGCCGATGTCAAAGCCTTTGCCTTCGACCGGAACGCGGGTGTTGGCGCGCTTGTAAACGTTCGCCATGTCGTCGTTGAATACATCGTCGACTTGCGTCAGCGCGACCTTGTCCTGCGGGCGCTTTGGTCCGGCGAGCGACGGGACGACGGTGGCCATATCGAGTTCGAGCGTGCTGGTGAAGATCGGATCGGCCGCGCCGGGTTCGATCCACAAGCCCTGCTCACGTGCATAGGCTTCGACCAGTGCGATCTGATCTTCCTCACGGCCGGTCAGGCGCAAATATTCCAGCGTCTTGTCATCCACGCCGAAAAAGCCGCAAGTCGCGCCGTATTCCGGGGCCATGTTGGCCAGCGTCGCGCGGTCGGCAAGGCTGAGCGAGGCCAGACCGGGGCCATAATATTCCACAAAGCGCCCAACCACGCCGTGCGCGCGTAGCATCTGGGTGGCCGTTAGCACCAGATCGGTAGCGGTCACGCCTTCCATCAGCGCGCCCGTCAGGCGGAAGCCGACGACTTCGGGAATCAGCATCGATACCGGCTGGCCGAGCATCGCCGCCTCAGCCTCAATCCCGCCGACGCCCCAGCCGAGCACGCCCAGGCCGTTGATCATCGTGGTGTGGCTGTCGGTGCCGACGCAAGTGTCCGGATACGCGACCATCGCGCCGGACTGATCGGCGGAAGTCCACACGGTCTGCGCGATGTTCTCCAGATTGACCTGATGGCAGATACCGGTGCCGGGAGGGACGGCGTAGAAGTTGTTGAGGGACTTCGATCCCCATTTCAGGAAGTCATAACGCTCAAAATTGCGCTGATATTCGATCTCGACGTTTTGCTCGAACGCCTTGGGGTGGCCGAATTCGTCGACCATGACCGAGTGATCGATCACCAGATTGACGGGGACCAGCGGGTTGATCTTGCTGGTATCGCCGCCCAGCTTGGCAATCGCATCGCGCATCGCGGCCAGATCGACCACGCAAGGTACGCCGGTGAAATCCTGCAACAGCACGCGGGCCGGGCGGTACTGGATCTCGTTCTGCGACTCGCTGGGGTTCTTCTGCCAGTCAGCCAAGGCCTGAATATCAGCCGTGGAAACGGTGAAGCCGCCGTCTTCGAAACGCAGCAGGTTTTCCAGCAGAACTTTCATCGAAAACGGCAAGCGGCTGATGTCGCCCAGCTTTTCAGCGGCTTTGCGCAGCGAATAATAGCTGTATTCGAGGTTGCCGACCTTCAGCGTGCTGCGGGTTCCGAGGGTGTCCTGTCCGACCTGAGTCATGCTGTGCGATCTCCTGATGCTTGAGGCCCGGCCACCCACCCCACTTCGCGGGTGCAGCAAGGCACTATGTCGGCGCTGCCGATGCGCGGGATCGTGGATTTCGTCAAGAGGCTATGGGGATTGAGCCTTAGACGACCACGGCGACCTTTGGCCCGCGCGAGCTGATCCAGCAGCCGATCACGATCAGAGCAACCCCGATCAGTGTCGGGGCGGTCAGGCTTTCATCAAACCACAACCAGCCCATCAGCGCCGCCCAGATAAAGGCGGTGTATTCAATTGGCAGCAGCACTTGCGCCTCCTCCCGGGCATAGCCCCAGCTCAGCAGCACCAGCGCGCCTGTTGCCAGCAGCGCCGCGCCGCCAATATCGGCGACTTGAGCCAAGTGCGGCGTCTGCCACAGCAGTGGGAGCGCGGGCAGCAGGGCCAGCGAGACGACCAGGTTTTGGAACGTCACCACCTCCAGCGGCGAGGCCAGCTGCGCCTGTTTACGCTGCAGCACCAGATTCCATGCATAAAGCACGGCTGAAAACAGAATGGCGACGATGCCTTTTATTGCTTCGTTGCCGGGAACCCCGCCCCCGCCCCCGCTACTGCTGTTGCTGGCGGTCAAATGCTCGGCGACGATCACCAGCACCCCGGCAAAGCCCAAAATCGAGGCAAATATCGCTTCGCGCCGGATCTTCTCGCCCAATTGGACGGCGGCCAAGTAGAGCGCGATCAAGGGGGCGATAAAGCTGAGCGCAATGGCCTGCGCCATCGGCGTGCGGACCAGTCCGTAGAAAAATGTCACGGCCATGGCGGCGGCGACCAGCCCGCGCAGGACGTGCAGCCGAAACAGCGCGGCTCGGGGCCAATGCCCGCCTTTGGTCAGCCATATTGCCATGCAGACAAATCCGGCCATCACACTGCGCAGCAGCAGGGCAGTATAGACCCCGCCGACCAGCGCCGCGCGCTTCATGAACGCGTCCATGATCGAGAACAGCGCGATGCCAGCAATGACGGAGACTAGCGGAATGATATGGTGTTGGCGGGACATTGCGCGTTCATACCGGGAGGCGGTCCGGCAGTCACGCCCAGTGTAAATATGCGCGGGCGGAAAGTTTGCAGCAATTCAGGCGAGTTATTCAGCATTACGAAAGCCGCAAAAGTTGATGCAGTGCGGCGAAACGGGCACTATGATCGGGGGCGACCACGTACATTGCGCCGCGCGGTCATTTTACAGGCGGAATTATCACATGACATTGGACAGCCAGCGAATCTTTGGCGCGGCATCTGTGACTGCAACTCTGACTGCGACCGGGATCAGTCTGGCCTTGATGGCCTTGGCGGTACTGCCGTCGCCCGCGCTGGCAGCCCGCGCTGCTGGCCAGCCGGTCATTACACCCGCTCCCGTCGGCACCACGCAGGCACCAGCGGTCAAGCCCGCGCCCGGCCCGGTTGATAGCTGGCCAATTCCGACTGCCGCTCCGACTGCCGTCCCTACTGCTGCTCCATCAGCAACGCTGCCGGTCGTCCCTGTCCCCCTCGTGCCGGTGGTCATTCAGGAAACTATCATGCCGTGGCCGGTCGCCGATGCGCGGGCGCTGCTGGCGTTCATCAAGGGCATCGGCAGCGAAGGCCTGATCCCGGCTGACTACCGCCCCGATCTGCTCGCCGCCGCTATTGCCTCTGGCGAGGGCCAGGCACTGAACGAAGCTGCCAGCAAAAGCTTTTCTTGGCTGGCCGAGGATCTGCGCGATGGCCGCACGCCGATGGCGGCGCGGGTGCAGTGGTTTGCGGTCGACAAGGATCAGGACGTCAACCCTACCGACGCGCTGATGGCGCGCGCGCTGGCCGACCATGATATCGCCGGCACACTGACCGCGCTCGATCCGACTTATCCCGACTATGCGGTGCTGAAGGATGCGCTGGCCTCAACCCCCGCCGCTGCGGTAAAGACCCGCGCGACGATCCGCGCCAATATGGACCGCTGGCGCTGGTTTACCCGCGACATGGGCGAGTTCTACCTGATGACCAACGTGCCCGAATTCCAGCTACGACTGGTTCGGCGCGACAAGATTGTCCGCACCTATCGTACAATCGTCGGCAAACCCGGCAAGACCGCGACGCCGCAACTGGCTGAAACCGTGCAGGGGGTGATTTTCAACCCGACGTGGACGGTGCCTCAGTCAATCGTCAAGGGCGAAGGGCTGGGCGCGCGGCTGATCGGCAATGTGGCCGAAGCCAAGCGCGAGGGCTATGCGGTGACCAAGTCGGTCGATGGCACGATCGCCGTTGTGCAGCAGCCGGGGCCGAAGAATTCGCTCGGGCTGGTCAAGCTCGACATGCCCAATCCGCACGCGATCTTCCTGCACGACACGCCGTCGCGCCAGCTGTTCAACGCCCCATTCCGCGCGCTCAGCCACGGCTGCGTGCGTACCGAACGCGCCAAGGAATTGGCGATCACGCTGGCCATCATCGGCGCGGACAAGTCGCCCGAAGAAGCCGTGGCGATCAGCGATTCGGGTATTTACACCAAGGTGCCGATGACCAAGACCATGCCGGTCTATATCGGCTATTTCACCATGGCCAAGGACATCACCGGCACGGTCGCCACCTTCGCCGACATCTATCAACGCGACGCGCCGGTCCTCGCCAGCTTCAACGCGCCGCGCCAGTTGAAGACGACGCAGCGGACCAGCGCGGAGAAGGTGGTAGCGATTGAGGCGCCTGGGGCTTGATGGGGGGCGCGGCAAGACCAAACTCTCTAATCTCTCCCCAACACCCCCAAACCCGCTCATCCTGAGCTTGTCGAAGGACGCGCACTGAGGGTTGGTTTAGGCGGTAAAGAAGCTGCGAGGTCGGCTTTGAGCTAACTTCCTTCAAGCAATCCCCAGCCGGTCCGAATACAGCAACCGGCCGCCTGACAAGTGCCACAGCGCCTCGTTGAAATCGGGTTCCGCCATGGCAAAGCAGCCTTCGCTGCGGCCCAGTTTGCCGTATTTCTCCAGCATTTCGGGGTTGGCGTACCATGCCGGATGGACCACCAGCGCCCGGTCAAGCGCGTTGGAATTGTCCGGATCGATCCCGCCCAGACGAATCGAGGTGCCGTATTTGCCCTTGTACCACTCGTATGAAATGAACGCCCCGCGCGAGGTGGCGAAGGAGCCGACATCGTTGGAGAACGTCTTGAGAAACCCGTCGTGCTCCGGGTCAGATCCCTTGCCATGCGCGACCAGAAAGCTGCGCACCTCGCCCTTTTCCAGATTGGCAAAGTGAAAGCGCGGCAGGGCGGAGGGCAGGCCGAAGTCGGCAATACCGACCATGTCAGTCCGCCACACCAGATGACGCACGCGATCAAGCTGAGCCTTGGCCACCGACAGGATACGGCGGTGCTGATCGCTGATCGAATAGGTTTGAGCAAAGACCCGGGCAGGGGCGGCGCATAAAGCCA
>JBDUBN010000124.1:0-7054 GCA_040004085.1 Novosphingobium sp. | reverse complement strand
TCCGCGCCGTCGTCGGCCAGCCTTACCGCGCTGACGACATGCTCGTCGTTCGCCACATTGAACAGCCGCACCCCGGAACTGCCGCGTCCGATGACTCGCAGCGTTTCCAGCGGCAGGCGGATCAGTTTGGCCTGATCGGTCACCAGCATTAACTGGTCGGCCTGAACGGCCGGGAAGCTGGCAACGACCGGGCCATTTCGCCCAATGTTGTCGATATTGGTGATGCCTTGGCCGCCGCGTCCGGTGCGGCGGTATTCATAGGCCGAGGACAGCTTGCCATAACCATTGGCGCAGACGGTGAGGATGAACTGTTCGCGCGCCGCCAGTTCGCTCAGCCGTTCTGGAGCCAATTCGCACTCACCCTCGCGCTCGCCCTTCCACGGGGCGAACTTGAGGTACTGCTCGCGCTCTTCGGCCGAAGTGCCGACGCGGTGCAGGATCGAAAGCGAGATCACCTCGTCCTCACCCTTCAGCACCATGCCGCGCACACCGGTTGAGGTGCGGCTGGTAAACTCGCGCACTTCGTCACCGGCGAAGCGGATCGCCTTGCCCGCACGGGTCGCCAGCAGCACATCGTCACTCGATTCAAGCAGCGCCACACCAATCAGGCGATCCGCCGAACCTTCGTCAAAGCGCATGGCGAACTTGCCGTTCGACGGAATGTTGGCGAACGAATCCATCGAGTTACGCCGGACACTGCCCTTGGCTGTGGCGAACACCACGGACAGCTTGCCCCAATCCGCCTCATCTTCTGGCAAGGCCAGCACGGTTGCGACCGTCTCATCCTTGTCGAGCGCGGGGAGCAGGTTAACGATGGGCCGCCCGCGTGTGGCCGGGCCGCCTTCGGGAAGTTTCCATACCTTCAGGCGGTAGACCTTGCCTGCGGTCGAGAAGAACAGCACCGGATTGTGGGTGGAGGTGACGAACATCGTCGCCACGGCATCTTCTTCCTTGGTGGCCATGCCCGAACGGCCCTTGCCGCCACGGCTTTGCGCGCGGAAGGTGGAGAGCGCGGTGCGTTTGATATAGCCGTCGAGGGTGACGGTGACGACCATGTCCTCGCGCTCGATCAGTTCTTCGTCTTCGATGCCGTCCCATGCCGGGGCGATTTCCGATACGCGCGGCGTGGCGAAAGCGGCGCGCACGGCGACGAGTTCGTCGCGCATGACGCCGTACAGCTTAACCCGGTCGCCCAGGATCGACAGGAATTCCTTGATGGCGATGGAAAGCACTTCCAGTTCGCCGCCGATTTCGTCCCGGCCCATCGCGGTCAGGCGGTGGAGGCGAAGGTCGAGGATCGCCTTAACCTGTAACTCGGACATGGTGTAAGCACTGGCTGACAGGTCCTCGCCGTCATCCTCGATCGCTTCGACCAGACGGATATAGGGCGCGATTTCGCCGATAGGCCATTCGCGCGCCAGCAGCGCGGCGCGCGCGGCGGCCGGGTTGGGGGCGCCGCGAATGATGCGAACCACTTCGTCCAGATTGGTGACGGCAATCACCAGACCCAGCAACAAGTGCGCCCGGTCACGCGCCTTGTTCAGTTCGAACTTGGTGCGGCGGGTGATGACTTCTTCGCGGAACGTGATGAACGCGGCGATGATATCGCGCAGCGCCAGCGTTTCCGGGCGGCCGCCACGGATCGCCAGCATATTGGCTGGGAAACTGGACTGGGCGGGGGTATGCCGCCACAACTGGTTAAGCACGACTTCGGGGGTGGCATCGCGCTTCAGATCGATGACCACGCGCACGCCCATGCGGCTCGATTCGTCGCGGATGTCGGAAACACCCTCGATCCGCTTGTCCTTGGCGGCTTCGGCGATTTTCTCGACCAGCCCGGATTTGCCGACCTGATAGGGGATCGACGTCAGGACGATCGAGCGGCGGTCACCCCGGCCTTCCTCGATCACGTGGCGGCAGCGTTGCAGGATCGATCCGCGCCCGGTCAAATACGCCGAGCGAGCGCCGTGGGTGCCGAGGATGATCGGCGCGGTGGGGAAATCCGGGCCCGGAATGATCTCGAACAGTTCCTCGGTCGTGATCTCCGGCCGGTCGATAAACGCTAGGCAGCCGTCGATCACTTCGCCCAGATTGTGCGGCGGAATGTTGGTCGCCATGCCGACGGCGATACCGCCCGCGCCGTTGACCAGCAGGTTGGGGAACCGCGCCGGCAGCACGGTCGGCTCGCGGCGTGAACCGTCATAGTTGTCTATGAAATCAACGGTGTTCTTGTCGAGATCGTCAAGCAGGCTATTCGCCACCCGCGCCAGACGCGCTTCGGTATAACGCATCGAGGCCGGCATATCCGGGTCCATCGAACCGAAATTGCCCTGACCATCGACCAGCGGAACCCGCATCGACCAGTCTTGCGCCATGCGGACCAAGGCCATGTAGATCGCGCTGTCGCCATGCGGGTGATAGTTGCCCATGACGTCGCCGACGATCTTGGCGCATTTGCGATAGGGCCGCCCGGCGACCATGCCGCCTTCTTGCGCCGCGAACAATATACGGCGGTGAACCGGCTTCAAACCGTCACGCACATCGGGAAGCGCGCGGCTGACGATCACGCTCATCGCGTAATCGAGATAGCTGGTCTTCATCTCGTCGACGATGTCGATGCGCTGATATTCGCCCGCGGAAGGCGGGGTGGGGATGGTGTCTGTTTCGTCGCTCACGAGTGCGCTGTTCTTTTCTGGGTAAACTAATCGAGAATGGCCCTAGGACAAAGCTCCGGACAAGGCCAGAGACGGTGGCATACAGCGACAGGAAAATGCCGGTTTTTCCACATTTGCCGGGACGTTTTGGCTGGCCCAAGCTGGTCTTGCCCCGCGCGACCCATTCAATTGCCATTCACGCGCGCAAATCTAGTCCGTGATATTGCCAAATCGGCAATTCCGCGTCATTGCGGACACGAAATTAAGGGTCCCCACTACCCCCGGTGGCAGACCGTTTGAGGAGATGAATGCCCATGTTTCCTGTTGTTCGCAGCGGTAGAGCCCCCCTGTTCACGCGCCACGCACTGGCGCTTGCCCTGGCTTGCGCCACCGGTTCGGCCTTGATTGCAACCCCCGCCATGGCTGCCAAGAAAGAAGCCGCAGCGCCCAAGGCGTCGTATTCCAAGCAGGTAATCGCCGCGTACGTGCCAGCGCAAAAAGCTGCCGAAGCCGCAGCAAAGCGCGCTGATGTCGCCGCCGCGTTGCAGAAAGTCAAAGACGCGATCAACGCCTATAATTCGGCCACGACCAGTTCAGCGCGAAAGGCCGCAGAAGATCAACGCGTGGCCGCAGTCGCCGCGCTTGGCGGTCTGCTGACTACCGAAAAGGGGCTGGTCGATGCCGTATTCGCCGCGGTTTCAGTGCCTGATGACAAAATGCTGGCCGGGCAACTGGCAGTAAACGTCGGTACGATCGCGCAAGATGAGTCGCTGCAACGGCGCGGTGTTCAGGCCATGATCGACAGCGGTAAGCTGCCCGCCGATGAACTGCCGAAGATGTACTTCTATCTCGGGCAGTTCTCGTTCAATGCCAAGGACTATCCTGCCGCAGTCACCGCATACAAAACCGCGATAGATGGCGGCTATCACGCCAATGACGTCGATGTTTCGTTGGCTGAGGCGTATCTGTTGGGCAACCAGACCCAGGCCGGGCTTGCCCAGATACAAAAAGCGATCGATCTGCGCGCCGCCAGTGGTACTCCAGCGCCGGAAAGCTGGTATCGCCGCGGTTTGCAGATGGCTTACAAGGCCAAGATGTATGACGCCGCCGCTGCTTTCGCCAAGAACGAAGTGGCGGTTTATCCGACGCCGGAAAACTGGGAAGCCGCAGTTGGCATGTTGCGTCTGGTGGGGAAATATCAGGCTCAGGAATCGCTTGACCTGATGCGCCTCATGGCCCGCACGAACAGCATGAACCAGAGCAATGACTATGCGGAATACCTCCAAGCAGCCGATGCCCGCCGTCTCCCCGGCGAGGTTCTGAAGGTGCTTAACGCTGGGGTGGCTGCAGGCAAGTTGAGCACAACCGACGTGTTCGTCACCGAAAACAGGACCATCGCCCAAGGACGTCTCGCTGCTGACAAGAGCGCAATGCCGGCCCTTGAACGCGACGCCCGCGCAGGCAATTCGACCGCCGCCACGGTGATGGCTGCTGGCGACGTGTTCCTCAGCTATGATGATCCGGTAAAGGCACAGGAAATGTTCACGCTTGCGCTAACTAAGCCGGGAGTTGATACGCCGCGCGCGCTGACGCGGCTTGGCATTGCTCAGACTGATGCTGGTAAATATGCCGAGGCACAGGCGACTTTCGCCAAGGTTACCGGGCTGCGACAACCGATCGCACAGTTGTGGTCGGTTTATGCCGCGCAGAAGGCCAAGGCGGGCGCATAAGCCGCCTGATTCATGTCAAGGGTGGGGCGGCGGGAATGGCCGCCTCCATTGTTACCCGCGCTTGCCCGGTAGGTAGGCGCGCTTTCGATGAAAGGAATCACCATGCGCCGTTCGCTGGGAAAGATGGCTCGCCTCGGCTTTGACACGGTGGCGCTTGGGTTCGACGCGGCAGCGGTTATCGGGCTGCGGACCGTGAAGATTTCGCAAGGCGGCGCAGCAGGCGCGGCGGAAGCGGAATTGATGGTGTCCGAAAAGATCGAGGGTGCCGCGCAGTTGCAATGGCAATTGATGACCGGCGGACTGGGATTGAGCCCGATGGCGGTCAGCAAATCGACCGTTAGCAAATTGTCGAAAACCGTGCGCGCCAATCGCAAGCGTCTGGGCAAAAAGGGAAAATAACCGCCTGTTTGCGCCGCTTTTACCGAACCGGGTGAAAATCCCCGCCCGCCTCGTCCAAGACATGCAGCACCCCGTCCGATATCGCGAAGAGCGCGCCGCGCAGGGTCAGTTCGCCCGTGGCTTCCTTGCGGCGGATGCAGGGGAAAGTGCGCAGGTTTTCAATGCTGACCTTGACTGCCGCCTCTTCCATTGCCCGCAACGCCTGATGGCCCGTGGTACCAAGCGTCGCGGCTATTGGTTTGCGCGCATCATCCAGCAATGAAATCCAGTCTGAAATAAAGCCGCCTTCGCCCGGCTCGGCACCGGCCAGTTCCTGGGTCAACGCAACCTTGCAACCGCCGCACATGCCGTGGCCCATGACGACGATTTCCTTGACCTTCAGCACTTGCACCGCAAATTCCAGTGCGGCGGAAACGCCGTGCAGGCCGGGCGTCGTCTCAAACGGCGGCACCATTGCGGCGACGTTGCGGACGACAAAAATCTCGCCCGGATCGACGTCGAAAATCTGCGACGGATCAACGCGGCTGTCGGAACAGGCGATCACCATGACCTCTGGTTCCTGCCCTTCGCGCAAGGTGGACCAACGCTCGCGATTCGGGTTCCAGCCAGTGGCGCGAAAACGCCGGTATCCGGCCATCAGGCGGTCAAGTTGCGGGGTAACTGCTGACTGAATATCTGGGGGGGGCGTGTTATCCATGCGGGCCGCAATGCCCAAGTTCAACGCATTAGGCAATTGCCTCTGGCAAGCGCGCGCGCTCCGTTCTATCTGGCGGCGATGAACGATCTTTCCACAGCCCCTCAGTCGCCCGAAGTGGCGCCGGAACGTCAGCGCAAACCCGACTGGATTCGCGTCAAGGCGCCGACCAGCAGGGAGTACGCGGCGACCCGTGACTTGATGCGCGAACTGAACCTCAACACCGTTTGCGAAGAGGCCGCTTGCCCGAATATCGGCGAATGCTGGACGAAGAAGCACGCCACGGTGATGATTCTCGGCGATGTCTGCACGCGGGCCTGCGCGTTTTGCAACGTCAAGACCGGCATGCCGCGCAAGGTGGACGCGACCGAGCCTGAGCATGTGGCCGAAGCCGCCGCCAAGCTAGGGCTGGAACACATCGTCATCACCTCGGTTGACCGCGACGATCTGCCCGACGGCGGCGCTGGCCAGTTCGTCAAGGTGATTGAGGCGCTGCGCCGCACGACGCCGAACACCACCATCGAAATCCTCACCCCCGATTTTCGCGGCAAGATGAGGCAAGCGGTTGAGGCTATCGTGGCGGCTGGGCCGGACGTTTATAACCACAATCTGGAAACCGTCCCCCGGCTTTACCCGACGATCCGCCCGGGCGCCCGCTATTACAATTCGCTGCGCCTGTTGGAAGAGGTCAAGCACCACGATCCGATGATCTTCACCAAGAGCGGCGTCATGCTGGGGCTGGGTGAACAGCGGCTGGAAGTGCACCAGGTCATGGACGACATGCGCTGTGCCGGGCTCGATTTTCTGACCATGGGCCAGTATCTTCAACCCACGCCAAAGCACACCAAGGTGATCGAATTCGTCACCCCGCAGGCCTTTTCGGCATACGGGGCGATTGCCCGGGCCAAGGGCTTTCTGCAAGTTGCCGCATCGCCGCTCACCCGTTCAAGCTATCACGCCGGAGACGATTTCAAGGCCATGCGGGCCACTCGTGAGGCGCAGCTCGCCAAGGCTGCTGCGCGAAACGCCTGATGCCCGCACTGCACGAAGTCAGGCGCCTGCCGTTCAGCGCGGAACAGATGTACGATCTGGTTGCGGACGTCGGTCGCTACGCCGAATTCCTGCCATGGGTGGTGGCGACGCGGGTACGGTCTGACTCTGAAACCGAGATGATCGCCGACATGCTCGTCGGCTTCAGCGCGATCCGCGAAAAGTTCACCTCGCGCGTGGAAAAAATCCGACCGGCGCAAATCAAGGTGCATTATGTCGACGGCCCGCTGCGCGACCTCGACAACGTGTGGCATTTCCGGGCGCTTGGCCCGCATGAATGCGAGCTCGATTTCAACGTCCAGTTCACCTTCCGCAACATCGTGTTCGAGAAGATGGCCGGTCAGTATTTCGACAAGGCATTCCGCAAGATGGTCGCCGCGTTCGAAACGCGGGCCGCCGTGCTTTATACCAACCTGCGGTGATCCTGACCTATGAGGATTGTCAGTCCGGTTTGCTGGCGAGAAGGAGGGGAAGCGGCGATGTGGTTCATCGTCGCGACGCTCCGACGAAGTCCAGCGAGCCGGACT
>JBDUBN010000123.1:0-7058 GCA_040004085.1 Novosphingobium sp. | reverse complement strand
CCGTGCAGCGCGTCGATCTCGGCCTGCCGCTGCGCCAGATAATAGGCGCGGGTGGCGGCATAGGGATCTGCTGCCTCGCGGTTCAGGCGGGTCAGGACCAAATCCTGCTCAACCCGCAGGTCAAGCGAACGCACCACGGTAATTCCCAGCGCGACCGCTGGTTTGTTGAATGGCCGCCCGGCGAATGTCGGCAGGAACGCGCGGTCCATCCATAGCCCGATCATATCGCGCACTGTCGTTGGCCCGATCAGCGGCAGGAAAAAGTATGCCCCCGGCTTCACCCCGTAATAACCCATGGTATTGGCAAAGCCGTTGTGGCGATAGGGCAGGTGGAATGGCTTGGACTTGGCCACGTCGATCAGGCCCGCCACGCCGATGGTAGAGTTGATGGCAAATCGCCCGACCGTTTCCAGTGCGCTGACCGGCTTGCCTTGCAGCAGGAAGTTGACGAACACCACCGGCAGATCAAGATGATTGAGGACGTTGTGCAGCCCCTTGCGTAGCGGCTTTGGCAGGGCATCGCGATAGGCGTAGGCAACCGGACCGACGAACGCCTTGTCCAGCCCTTGCACCACTGAATACGACGCCGCGTTGACCTTTTCAAACGGATCGCCCGGTGTCTTGCGTATCTGGGCGGTGACGATGATGGCGTCGAGATCGGCGTCGGCGGATGTCTGCGCAGCTGGAGCGGTTACGGGAGCAGGGGCCGCAACCGTCGGCGCAGCGGTGTCCGCCGTTGGGGCGGGCGATGCTGCGAGTTGGGCTTGGGAGTCAACAGGCGCGGTTGACAGCAGCAGTGCGGCAGCGGTGGATACGAACAAGCTGAAGCCCCCTTGCGCTGACCTTCAGCGACGATGCGTGCCGGAAATCTCCGCTGCACCGCACAAGCCTATAGCATTGCTGTTAAATTGTCATAATCGGAAAGCGCGATTTCTGCGGACGGCGGTGCCTTATCGCATCAGCCCGCGCACGAAGCCGATCAACCCGGTCTGCCTTGCCCGCCGCATGCGTTCTGCGGCCAGAATGTGCTGCACTTTGGCAAAGCAGGTTTCGACGTCATCGTTGACGACGACATAATCATACCCGTCCCAGTGGCTGATTTCCGCGCGCGCCCGTTCCATGCGGCTGGCGATGACTTCGGCGCTGTCAGTCCCGCGCCCGGTCAGGCGGCGCTGCAATTCGTCAAGGCTGGGCGGCAGGATGAACACGCGGACGACGTCCTGCTGGTCCTTCTGGTAAAGCTGCTGCGTGCCCTGCCAATCAATGTCGAACAGGAAATCCGCGCCTTCTTTCAGGCCGGCGCGGATGTGGGCCTTGGGCGTGCCATAGCTGTGGCCAAACACTTGCGCCCATTCATAAAACCCGTCGTCCTCGACCATGGCGTCGAATTCGGCCTGAGTGACGAAGTGATAATCGCGCCCGTCGACTTCGCCGGGGCGGATGGGCCGGGTGGTGGCGGAAACTGACATGCGGATTTCGTCGTCGTGGTCCAGCAGCATCCGCGCAATGGTCGATTTGCCCGCGCCCGATGGCGACGAGAGGATCAACATTAGTCCGCGCCGGTGGAGCGTATCAGGCGAACCGCTCATTGCGGCTGGGACTTTACTGCCCGCTTTGCTTTGCGCTGTTCGTGCAGTGCCTTGGCCAGCATCCCGCCGCCAACGATGATCGCGCCGGGGACAGACCGGGTGGCGATCCGCATTAGCGCCGCGCCGAGCAGTGTTCCGGCTATTCCGGGCTTTTCAACGGGTACGGGAACCAGCTTGCCCACTGCCCCGTCAATCAGCTTGCCGCCATGCTGACGGGCAATGCGCGACAGAATCCGGGGGCCGAACGCAGGCATTTACTTTTTCCGGCCGAAATCGACGGTGACGACGTTCGAGCCATCGTCGGCCACAGCGGCAGGTGCAGCGTCATGCTCGGGCGAGTCGTTTTCGGCATCGTCGTGCTGTTCGGGGGCCAGATCGCTGACCGTCGCCTGAAATTGCAGGCCAAAATCCACGGCTGGATCGACAAAGGCGGTAATCGCCGCGAACGGGATCACCAGCTTGGACGGCATCTGGTTAAAGCTCAGCCCGACGCTGAAATGATCGTCGGCCACCGTCAGATCCCAAAACTTGTTCTGCAAAACGATGGTCATTTCATCGGGGAAACGTTCGCGCAAGTGCTGGGGAATCTGCACTCCCGGAGCCACCGTCTTGAATGTGATATAGAAATGATGGTTGCCCGGCAGCATGCTCCCGCCCGCCACCACTTGCCCCAAAACACGGCCAACCACCGCGCGCAAAGCCTCTTGCACGATTTCATCATACGGGATCAGGCTGTCAGGTGCTTCAGTCATCGCCGACTCAAGTGGCGCTGCAAGGCCCGAGGGTCAAGGGCTAAGAGGGGTAATTGTGTCATCCATATGTTCAGGAACAGTGGTACCACACAAGCCGATGATTGATTCCCCCGTCCCCGCGACTATAGGCCAGCCATGCGCACCGCTTCTATCACCCGCAAGACTCAGGAAACTGACATCGCCGTTGAGGTAAACCTCGATGGCACCGGCGCCTATAGCGTCCAGACCGGGATCGGCTTTCTCGATCACATGATCGAGCAGTTTTCCCGCCATTCGCTGATCGACATCAAATGTCACATCAATGGCGATCTGCACGTTGACCAGCACCACACGACCGAGGATTCGGCCATTGCCATCGGTCAGGCCATCTCGCAGGCGCTGGGCGACAAGGCGGGCATCGGGCGGTACGGCATGGCCTATTCGCCGATGGATGAGGTTTTGGCCCGCGTGGCGCTCGATATTTCCGGCCGTCCGTGGCTGGTGTGGAACGCCGCCTTTACGCAAGAGCGGCTGGGCGAGATGGATACCGAGCTGTTCCAGCACTGGTTCCACTCGATCGCCGGGGCCGTGGGTATCACGCTGCACATTGAACTGTTGTATGGCCAGAACAACCACCACATTATCGAAGGCATCTTCAAGGGCTTTGCCCGCGCGATGCGGCAGGCGGTGGAGCTGGACTTGCGCAAGGGCGCGGCGATTCCTTCGACCAAGGGCCAATTGGGCGGCTGATTCATGGCAGAAACGTTAGCCTTGATCGATTACGGCGCGGGCAACCTTCATTCGGTGGCCAATGCGCTGAAAGCTGCCGGGGCGGAAAACGTGACCATCACCGCCGATCCCTCGGTAGTGCGCGCTGCGGACCGCATCGTGCTGCCCGGCGTCGGCAGTTTCCGTGCCTGCGCCGAAGGGCTGCGGGCAATTCCGGGGCTGATCGAGGCGATGTCCGAGCGGGTGCTGGTGGGCGGCGCACCCTTCCTCGGCATTTGCGTGGGCATGCAATTGCTCGCCAGCCGGGGTGTGGAGCACGGCATCACCCCCGGACTGAACTGGATTCCCGGCGAAGTTCACGCCATCGCAGTGACCGATCCGCGCATCAAGATCCCGCACATGGGCTGGAACGACGTCGCGCTGCCAGTCTATTCCGCCGCTGACGATGTGATCGCGGCGGGGGAGGCCTATTTCCTCCACTCGTACCATTTCGTGCCTGACGACGGTCACGCGGTCGCGGCGATGACGGACCACGGCGGCGGCTTGGTCGCTGCCGTCGCGCGGGACAATCTGATCGGCGTGCAGTTTCACCCGGAAAAGAGCCAGGCTTATGGGCTGGCACTGCTGGAAAGGTTTTTGCAATGGAAACCTTGAAAATATCTCCCCTTAAAATCCTCCCCATCTGGGGGAGGTGGCAGCCCGAAGGGCTGACGGAGGGGGGCTACGTCCGGATACCGCGCGCCGTATTTCCCCTCCGACCCGCCTGCGGCGGCTCACCTCCCCCAGAGGGGGAGGATTTCCCTAGATCTCTGAAGAGGAGGGGCTTCTTGTGATCGTATTTCCCGCAATCGACCTGAAACAGGGCCAAGTCGTGCGGCTATCCGAAGGCGACATGGACCGCGCGACGGTGTATGGCGATGATCCCGCTGCGCAGGCCATGCTGTTTGCCGAGGCCGGATCGCAGTATTTGCATGTCGTCGATCTCGATGGCTCATTCGCCGGATCAGCGCAAAACCGTGAGGCGGTTGAGGGTATCCTCAAGGCGTTTCCCGGCCATGTTCAGCTTGGCGGCGGCATCCGCAACGCATTGGCGGTGGACGGCTGGTTCGATCTGGGTGTCGCCCGCGTGGTCATGGGATCGGCGGCGCTGAAAGACCCCGATTTCGTCAAGGATATGGCGCGCGCCTATCCCGGCGGCATTGTCGTCGCCGTGGATGCCAAGGACGGCATGGTCGCGACCGAGGGCTGGGCCGATGTTTCCGACGTTTCTGTGGTCGATCTCGCCCGCCGGTTCGAGGATGCGGGCGTTGCCAGCCTGCTGTTCACCGACATCGGCCGCGACGGACTGCTCAAGGGCGTGAACATCGAAGCGACAGTCGATCTGGCACGCCGGGTGGACATTCCGGTGATTGCGTCGGGCGGCGTCAAAGGGTTGGACGACATCCGCATGCTGGCGCTGCATGCCACTGACGGCATCGAAGGCGTAATTACGGGCCGCGCGCTGTACGAAGGAAGACTCGATCTGGCCGCGGCGATTCAGATGGCGGAGCGGGCGTGAGTGATCACTGGAAGAACGTTCTAATTGCCGCCCCTCTCGGCGCGATGGGCTTGATCGTACTCAGATTGGTTGTCAAATCGCTCAGAACCGGGATCAATGATTGGGTACGCGGCGGGCCATTCGTTCGCGCTCCGGGCGATTATGATTTTTGGACAGTCACAATTTTGACGTCGCTTGTGGGGAGCTGTTTCCTAGGTGCTTTCATGCTAGTTGTTGTAGGAGCACTACGATGACCGTCCGCATCCGCGTCATTCCCTGCCTTGATGTCCGCGATGGCCGGGTGGTCAAGGGCGTGAACTTTGTTGACCTGAAGGACGCCGGTGATCCGGTCGAGCAGGCCCGCGCCTATGATCTGGCGGGGGCGGATGAGCTGTGTTTCCTCGATATTTCCGCCAGCCACGAAGGGCGCGGCACCTTGCTGGAGGTCGTGCGGCGCACGGCGGAAGTGTGCTTCATGCCGCTGACGGTGGGCGGCGGGGTGCGCTCGGCAGAGGATGCGCGGGCGCTGTTGCTGGCAGGCGCGGACAAGGTGGCGGTCAACTCCGCCGCCGTTTCCCGGCCCGAAGTCGTCGGTGAGATCGCGGGAGTGTTCGGCAGCCAGTGCGTCGTCGCCTCAGTCGATGCACGCCGGAGAAAAAACCCCGCTCATCCTGAGCTTGTCGAAGGATGGGAAATCTTCACCCACGGCGGCCGCCGTGCGACGGGCATTGACGCGGTGGAACATGCGATCCGGCTGGCTGAATTGGGCGCGGGCGAATTGCTGGTCACGTCGATGGACGGCGACGGCACGCAGGCGGGCTATGACCTTGAATTGACCCGCACAATTGCCGATGCAGTATCGGTGCCGGTGATCGCCAGTGGCGGCGTTGGCTCACTCGATCATCTGGTGGCCGGGGTGACGGAAGGCCACGCCAGCGCGGTTCTGGCGGCCTCGATCTTCCACTTCGGCACGCATACAGTGGCTGAGGCCCACGCCGCCCTGCGCGCTGCGGGTTTGCCCGCGCGGGGGTAGGACCCTCTCTTAAATCCTCCCGTTGTGGGCCCAGAAGGGGAGGATTGAGAAGAGTCGGCGCAGCTTACACTCGGCCCGAAACTGCCTACGCCGTTAACCACTGAATCCCAAGCATTCCTGCGCCCTTGCCCGCACTGGCACGGGCATTGCGTTAACCCTGACATGGGCCACATACACCTTGCATCACAACTGCTCGCTGCCTTCCCGGCGGTGTTGCTAGCGGCTCCGGTGACGGCGCATGGCGGGGTGGACATCCCCGAGCCAACCGACTTTGCCCTGTTCAGCCTTGGCGTTATCGGCCTGATCCTCGGCCGCCGGGCGGCTATGAAGCGCGGCGTTCGGCCCCCCTCAGACGTCGAGGAATAGCGCGCGCCCCCTTGACCCGGCCCGCTCGCCGCCGCATTTGCTGGCGGATGAGCGAAACCCTCCTCCGCCTTGAATCCACCATCGCCGCGCGCCGCGCTGCCGATCCCGAAACCAGCTATGTGGCAAAGCTGAATGCCAAGGGCCTCGGCAAGATTGCGCAGAAACTCGGCGAGGAAGCGGTGGAAACCGTGATCGCCGCGCTGTCCGGCGACCGGCAGGAACTGGTCGGCGAGGCGGCGGACCTGCTGTTCCACCTGATGGTCTTGCTCGACCACAAAGGCGTGCCGCTGGCCGAAGTGCTGACCGAACTCGATCGGCGCGAGGGCTTGTCGGGCATCGCTGAAAAAGCTGCGAGAACAAGTTGATGCCTATCGATCCGCGCGCGCCCTATGACGATCAGAACATTTTCGCCAAAATCCTGCGCGGCGAAATTCCCTGCCGCAAGGTCTTTGAGGACGAGTGGGCGCTGGCGTTCCATGACATCAACCCGCAGGCCCCCGTGCACGTGCTGGTGATCCCAAAGGGCGCGTGGGTCAGCTGGGACGATTTCAGCGAAAAGGCGGAAGCCGAGGAAATCGCCGGTTTTGTCCGCGCGGTCGGTCAAGTGGCGCGGGAGGCCGGGCTGGTCGATCCGGGCTACCGCATGCTCGCCAATGTCGGTCGCAACGGCCATCAGGAAGTGCCGCATCTGCACGTCCACTTGTTCGGCGGACGGCAATTTTACGCCATGGTGCCCCAATAAAATGTCCAACAGTTCAGGCATCCGGTCGTATTAACGACTCGTCCTGCCCCAAGCACCCTTGCCCTGCGACTCGTGCCTGGGTTAGGATCGCGCGCACATGATCCTGCTCCCTGAACCTCCCGGCGGCGTGTTTGATGGGCCAGTGCATCGCTTTGCGGTGCGCGCTTACTTCGAGGATACCGACTTGTCCGGGGTGGTCTATCACGCCAATTACTTGCGCTGGTTCGAACGCGCGCGGTCCGACATGCTGCGGTGCCTGGGGATTGACCAGCGCGCCGCGCACGAAGCGGGCGAGGGCGCCTATGCGGTGTCCGAACTGACCATCCGTTAT